>JAZQEQ010000001.1:0-1794 GCA_045539055.1 Oscillospiraceae bacterium
GGCGGACAGAAGCAGCGTATTTCGCTTGCCAGAGCACTTTCGGTAAAGCCCGCGATCCTTATCCTTGACGATACTACTTCGGCAGTTGACCTTGAAACAGAGAAGCATATTCAAGACTCGCTTAAAAACCTTGATTTTAACTGTACAAAGATAATCATTGCACAGCGCATCTCGACAGCACGTTATGCTGACAAAATAATCGTGCTTAAGGACGGCAAGATCCTTGAGCAGGGAACTCACGAGGAGCTTATCCAGAACGATGGCTATTATCGTGAGGTCTATGAACTTCAGAAGTAAAGGAGGGAGAAAAAGTGGCACGAAACAAATTTGACGTCGACGAGACCCTTGAGACCCCATTTGACATACGTCACCTCAAGCGAGCTTTAGTTTATGTGGGTCGCTACAAGAAAAAGGTTGCGCTTTCTCTCACTCTGAGTGCGATCGCAGTTATAATCGGTCTGCTTTCTCCGCTGATAGTTCAGAACGCAATTGACAATTATATGAACAGCACCGAAACCATCCCTCAGCTTATCCTCAGTGGCGTAGGAGTGCTCGCTTGTATCGTTATAAGCGTGATCTTTGCTAAGCTTCGTTCAAAAATGATGACTCAGGTAGGACAGGACATCGTATACGACATCAGAAAAGACCTTTTTGAACACATGCAGCATCTGTCATTTGAGTACTATGACAGCCGCCCTCATGGTAAGATACTGACAAGAATAATCAATTATATCAATTCAATATCCGACCTTATGACAAACGGTCTGATAAACTTTATTCTGGAGATATTCAACCTTATCTTTATTACCATCTTCATGTTCTTTGTTTGCTGGCAGCTTGCCCTTGTTACGATGGCGGGACTTCCGATATTTGCCGCAGTTATGCTTATTATCAAAAGCCACCAGCGCAAAGCGTGGCAGTCGGTATCCAACAAAAGCTCAAACATGAATGCTTATCTGCATGAGAGTATCGTGGGAGTTAAGATATCTCAGATATTTACCCGTGAGGAAGAAAATGCAGAGATAAACGACAAGCTCGCAAAGGCTTATAAGAAGTCGTGGATGCGTGCTGTCAGCTTTTCAAACATGGTCTGGCCTGTAACTGACATCATATCCATTACTGTTAGAGCTGGTATTTTCGGTGTAGGCCTGCTGATGTTAGGCGATGCTATCACACTTGGTACTATCCTTGCCATGACCGACTATTCGGCGCGTTTCTGGCAGCCTCTGATGAACCTCTCAAACCTCATGAATACCTTTATCAACGCAGTTGCTTATCTCGAGCGTATTTTTGAGATGATGGACGAGCCTATTACTGTTGATGATATAGAGGATGCAACAGAAATGCCCGAGATCAAGGGTGATGTTCATTTCGAGAATGTTACTTTTGCTTATGAGGAGGGTATCAATATCCTTGAAGACCTCTCCTTCGATGTCAAGGCAGGCGAGAGCATCGCACTTGTAGGACCTACAGGAGCAGGTAAGACTACTATCGTAAATCTTATCTCGCGCTTCTACAATATAAACAGCGGTACAGTACGTATCGACGACAGTGATATCTCTAAGGTGACACTTAAATCCTTGCGCTCTCAGATGGGCATAATGCTGCAGGACAGCTTTATTTTCAGCGGAACTATCCGTGATAACATCAGATATGGCAAGCTCGATGCGACAGATGAGGAGATAAGAGCAGCTTGTAAGATCGTCGGTATTGATGATTACGTTATGTCGCTTAAAGAAGGATATGATACCGTTGTTAACGAACGCGGTGCAGGCCTTTCTCAGGGTCAGAAAC
>JAZQEQ010000002.1:0-5046 GCA_045539055.1 Oscillospiraceae bacterium
ACTTTAGCATAAGCGAACGCTTCGGCAACTCAAACCTGCCATCCACCAGCACGTCAAGTATACTCAGAAGCTTTCCGACATATTCCTCATGCTCGGCTTTCTTCTGAAGCTCCTCAAAAGTCCAGCCGCTGTATGCCATAAGGTGAAGTCCTCGCTGCTTCAGGCGGCTTCCCAGCTCATAAAGCGCCTCCGCCTGGCAGAACGGCTCTCCTCCCGAGAATGTAGCTCCGCTTGTAAGCGGATTTTCAACACACTGCTCATAGAGTTTATCCGTATCGGTCAGCTTTCCACCCGAAAAATCGTGAGTTTCAGGATTATGACAGCCCTCGCAGTGGTGCGGGCAGCCCTGTGTAAACACCACAAAGCGCAGTCCGGGACCATCTACGATAGAATCCTCTACTGTACCTGCTATTCTTATCTGCATTATATTCTCCTTTACGATAAACAAGGGGCGGATATCGCCGCCCCTTGATTGGTTTTTTATTCCTTAACGCCGTGCTTTACACGCTGGGATTCCTCTGCACGCTTAGCATTGTTGAAGCGGTCAAGCGTACCTACAAGATAGCCTGTGATACGGCGGATACGCTCAAACTTCACCTCGTCCTCGCGGCGGTGGCAGCAGGGACACTCGTCATCGATGATGCCAGTAAATCCACACATGGGATCGCGGTCAACAGGGTGGTTGATGGAGCCATAGCCTATGCCCTGCTCCTTCATGCAGCGAACGATCTGCTCGAAAGCATCAAGATTCTTCAGCGGATCGCCGTCAAGCTCAACATAGCTGATATGACCTGCGTTTGTAAGCGCATGATAGGGAGCCTCGAGCTTTATCTTTCTGAACGCGCTGATATTATAGTGTACGGGAACGTGGAAAGAGTTTGTGTAATAATCGCGGTCGGTAACGCCTGGGATGATACCGTACTTTTTCTTATCCATGCGAACAAAGCGTCCCGAAAGTCCCTCTGCGGGAGTTGCGAGCAGGCTGAAGTTCAGCTTTGTCTTTTCGCTCTCATCATCCAGTATCTTTCTCATGTGGGAGATGATCTCAAGGCCGAGCTTCTGAGCATCCTCGCTCTCGCCATGATGAACTCCGACAAGTGCCTTAAGGCACTCCGCAAGACCGATGAAGCCAATAGAAAGAGTACCGTGCTTCAGTATCTCGCCGATATTGTCGTTTGCACCAAGGCCCTCGGAGTCGATCCATACACCCTGGCCCATGAGGAACGGATAGTTCTTTACGAGCTTGTCGCACTGGATCTTGAAACGGAAAACAAGCTGCTCGATGACCATGCGCATCTTCTCATCGAGATCGCGGTAGAACTTGTCTATATCACCCTCTGCCTCGATACCGAGTCTGGGGAGATTGATGGAGGTGAAGCTGAGGTTGCCTCTGCCTGTTACTATCTCGCGGCTGGGATCGTGGATATTGCCGATAACTCTTGTACGGCAGCCCATGTATGCTACCTCTGTATTGTAGTCGCCCTCCTTGTAGTACTGGAGGTTGAACGGAGCGTCGATGAACGAGAAGTTCGGGAACAGACGCTTTGCGGATACGCGGCAGGCGAGCTTGAACAGATCGTAGTTCGGGTCGCCCTCGTTGTAGTTCACACCTTCCTTTACCTTAAAGATGTGGATCGGGAAGATGGGAGTTTCGCCATTACCAAGGCCCTTTTCAGTTGCAAGCATAACATTTCTGGAGACCATTCTGCCCTCGGGACTGGTATCTGTACCATAGTTGATGGACGAGAAAGGATTCTGCGCGCCTGCACGGGAGTTCATTGTATTGAGGTTATGGATGAGCGCCTCCATAGCCTGATATGTCGCGCGGTCTGTTTCAGCCTCCGCGATCTTCTCAGCTGTATCCTGAAGCTCCTTGAACTTGTCGCCGTACTTACCTGCAGCAAGCTCCCATTCAGCAGCCTTATAATCATAGTTATCGCAGAGCTTGGGAGTAAGTCCACGCTCCTCTGTCACCTTATCGGAAAGAGCCCTGAATTCCTCTGTAGCTTCTGCAAAATCAGTTCTGCCCTCGTTGAAGCAGACAGCCTTTGCAAGGTTGCGCAGATACAGATGACGGAAGGTCTTTGCAACACCCTCTGCCATAGCATAATCGAAATTCGGCACAGACTGACCGCCGTGCTGATCGTTCTGGTTTGACTGGATGGCGATGCAGGCAAGCGCAGCGTAGCTTGCAATATCATTAGGCTCACGCAGGTGTCCGTGACCTGTAGAGAAGCCGCCGTGGAACAGCTTTAAAAGATCGATCTGACAGCAAGTGGTCGTAAGAGTAAGGAAGTCCAGATCGTGGATATGGATATCGCCGTTGATGTGAGCCGCAGAATGAGCAGGATCAAGCACATACATCTCGTTGAACTGCTTTGCACCCTCAGAGCCATACTTCAGCATGGTACCCATCGCAGTGTCACCATCGATATTTGCGTTCTCACGCTTGATATCGCAGTCGCTTGCGGACTTGAATGTAAGATCCTCATAGATCTTCATCAGAGTAGAGTCCATCTCGCGCACTCTTGTACGCTCAGCACGATAAAGGATATATGCCTTGGCGGTCTTTGCATGGCCCTCTTCTACGAGAACCTTCTCCACCATATCTTGTACCTCTTCGACAGAGGGGTTTCTGCCGATGATCTCGACTGAAAGTCGCTGGCACACCTTGTCAGCCAGTGCCATAGACTCGTTATAATCATTACCGCCTACAACCTGTGCAGCTTTGAAAATAGCGCCCGCGATCTTTTCAATATTAAACGGAACCTGTCTGCCGTCACGTTTTTTGATCATTGTAATCATAGCCATAGCCTTTATGCTCCTCACTTTTCAAACCACAATATATTGTAGAAATTTAGTCCGATACATCTATTATATAGGCACTATTCCCTTTTGTCAAGACAAATGAAAAAATACCTCTTGCTAAAAAACGAGCATAAATTTTGTACACTATACACAAACACCGTATGGCTATGCGGTTTGCAAGACATACAAAAATACGCGCATCAGTTTTACAGCCAAAGCATTTCACAGCTTAAAGCAAAACTAATGCGCGTATGTGCATTTTCTCTTATAAAAGCAAAATTACTGAACAGGCATCTCACCCAATATATTGTATATCAGTATAGTCGCAAGTGCGATATTGAAAACATTGGTGATTGCGATATATGTGATACGCTTTTTCTTGTGCTTCAAGCCTACCGAAACAAATCCGATCCAGACGCAGGACACCGCAACTGCAATAACAAGTCCCACCATTCGTGCAAATGGACCGAAATTAAGCGAAAACAGCTCTATCAACACAAGATCAAGTATAAACTCACACAAGGGCACAAGCATAAGCGGAAGTGTGGCTAATGCCCATAGCTTACGCTTTTTTCTGAAGAAAAGTACGACTATGATCGCGAACATCGCGGCGATAACACCACATTCAATACCCATTCTGTCACCTCACAATACAAT
The DNA here is from genome assembly GCA_045539055.1 of Oscillospiraceae bacterium. Classification (GTDB taxonomy): domain Bacteria; phylum Bacillota; class Clostridia; order Oscillospirales; family Ruminococcaceae; genus CAG-115. The sequence goes on from JAZQEQ010000002.1 coordinate 3,466, forward strand.
ATCGGTTATTTTACTCTTAGTATCTCCTCGGCAGCATCATTATCGGAGCATACGGCAAAGGAAACGTTCACTCCGTTTACAGCAAGGTATGCGCCTTCAAACTTGTACATTTCATCGGGGGAGTAATCCTTATATGTCTTCTCCTGCTTTTCAATGCGCTTTTCAAGCTTTTCGAATATCTTCTGCGCTGCAGCCTCATCAACAGCTACAAAAACACCGAATTCATCGGGATATACACCTGCACCTGCTACATAAGCAGAGAAATCAGTAACATCAGCCTCTTCGATGCCATAATATGCAAGCAGCTTATCTGTTGTAACCCCCGCCATCTCGGGAAGCTCTACTGTATCAAGCACCTCTGCTGTCTTTTCGGCAGGAGTCTTAGCCGCGGTAGCAACAGTGCTTGTATCGCCTGTAGACGCGGACTCGCCGCCGTTATTTCCGCAGCCTGTAAGTAAAAGGCACGCTGCAAGTGCCGCAAATGTAAACTTCTTCATGTCATTGTTTCCTTTCTTTTACGATATCTCTTCCTGAATGAACGCCAGCATCTGATCGTATGTAGCACCCTTGAAGTGCAGACCGTCATCTGCGACAAGATCAGTTTTCGCATAACCGTCACCGTCTATCATCTCAGACCAGAAGTCGATATAGGTCACGCCCTTATCCTTGCAGGCGGTCTTGATAAACTCATTGAACGACGTTACCATTTCGTTTGTTATTGTATAATCTGTATACTTTGCAATAGGTGTAACGGAAATACAGTATATCTCAGCAGACGGACAGGCAGCAGAAAGCTTGTCGATAAGCGTGTTGTAGCTGTCCTCCATAGCACCTGCGGAAAGAAGTCCGTTTGAACCAAGCATGATATAGATGCGCTCAGGCTGCATCTTCTTTGCATAGTCAAGCGCTGTTGCACTTGTGCCGTCATACAGGTCGCACTCCTCTGTGTATGCCTTATACGGTGTGTAGCCGACGCTTGCCGCTACGTTCTGCATATCAAGCTTATTATAGAGGTGGATGCCTGTTGTTATACTATCGCCGATGAAAAGATCGTTTGCAAAGAACTCTCTGTCGTAGCTAGTGTTTACAGCATCTACAGGCTCGTCGGGCTCTGTGGGCACATCAGGCTCAACCGTTGTGTCCTCCGGAGCACTCTCGACATGGTCTGTTGTCGCCTTTGTCATGGAAACAGATGTTGTCGTAGTAGCAGGTGTTGTAGTTGTTGCAGCTGTGGTGCTTGCAGCCTCACCCGTTTCGGGCGCGACAGCCTCGACAGTAGGCGCCGCTGTTGTCTGCTCACCCAGTATTGCAGGCGAGTACACAAGGCTGACCACCAATATACATATCGCAATGACGATCACTATCATTGCTATATTCAAAGCTATTATATAACCCGGAAGCTTGGGTCTTTCTGACATTTATATTCCTCCCCAACGTATTACATTATCTTGTTTATTATACAATGAAAGCAAATGCGAAGCATTTGAAAACGGCGACAGCCGCTGTTGGCTTCAGCCAACCCTCTCGCCGTTCAATAAAAACAGCGCAATAATCGAAGATCATTGAAACAAGCTGTTCTTA
>JAZQEQ010000003.1:0-3086 GCA_045539055.1 Oscillospiraceae bacterium
ACTCCTTGGCTCACAGAACGACATGGCTACGATCCGACTTCCATGACTTTGTTATCCTCAGTTCGTGCGTACCCTTGGAAAGGCTTACCGTCGGGATGACGCTGCTTGTGAACGTTCCGCTCTCACTGCTGAACATACCGATATGAGTACCGTCGATATAAGCGTTATTCTCCTTATACGAGCCTATTCCCGAAGCGACAAACGTTATGTCGTATGCGCCGCTTACGGGGATCTCGATCGAGAAAGTTATGTAATCAGAGTCGTTCTCAAAACGCTCGACCGCCGCGCCGCCCGAGCAAGCGGAGCTGCTTACAACGGAAAGACCGCCGCTGAGCTTTGCGTCCTCCGCTTCATAGGTCTTTGCAGCAACCACGGGCTTTGGCTCGTTCTCTTTAGGTGCTGTCGTGGTTGTTGCCGCTGTTGTAGTAGTTGTGATAGTTGTTGCAGTTGTAGTTGCAGCAGTTGTTGCAGTTGTAGTTGCAGCTGCCGAGGTCGTCACAGACGGCTCTGTTGACGTTGTAGTTGATGCCGTGGTAGCTTCAGGCTCCTGCTCTGACGGAGCGGAGGTTGCCACTGAAGTTTCAGGCGCAGCAGTTGTCTGCTCAGCCGCAGAAGTCTGTGTCGTGGTAACGACAGGCTCGTCCTCCTGCTCAGTCGGGACAGTCGCTGTCGTCTGCGCCTCTGATGCAGAGGTAGACTGCTCCGCCGTCGGAGAAGATGCTCCTGTCGCTGTCGACGCCTTGCTGTATGAAGCACAGCCAGCCGCCGACACGAGCATTATTGCCGCACACATTAACGAAAGTAAATGCTTTTTCATAAAAACACCGCCTTTAAAGCTTTTTACTATTATAGCTTATTGCAGCATTATTTTCAAGAGCTTTACATAAAAGTTTATTCCATGCTGATAAAAAGCTTCATCGAAAGCTTCGGCAGCGGCAGGCGGTATTTCTCTGCAAGCTGCGGTCCGCAGGAATTTGAGCCTACGCCAGCCATGTACCCATCAACGCAGATGACATTATCCACGCACTTTTCAAGCTCGAAATTATGGCGCTTTGAGGAAAGCTCTTCCTGTGTGTATTCAGATGCATTGAACGAGAAATGCCTGTCGGACGTAAACCTCACCATTACATCGCCGTTTTTCAGCAGCATCTCCCTGCAGCCCCAATGCGAGGAGTTTTCCTGCGGTCTGATATAATCCTCGTGCATCTCGCTCACCGCAGAAGAAAATCTTCCGACATAGGACGCCTGATGCTTGTCGATATAGCTCTCATACGGGCCGTAGCCGTAATACTCAACATCCCCGAAGCTCTTGTCCACAAACAACCTTACTCCAAAGCGCGGCAGGAATTCCACCTTTTCCGAGGTCTCGATATCACAGGATATCTCAAGTCCTCCGCCGGTTATCGTATATATCACATCAGCCACAGCAAACGGTTGGTACATATTCCAGCCAAAAGACTCTCTGACAGCTATCTCCACTCCGTTTTCAAGCTCTCTCACCTGTGTTGAATATACCTTTGTATCATAATCATGCAGGTGCAGGCTGTACCAGTCGCCGCGCATCACATCGTTATCGACAGGAGCACGGAAGAAGTTGAACTTCAGTGGCTTTGTGAGGACATCTGTTCCGTTGCGCTGCATCTTGTCAAAGGTCGCGGTGCGCTTATTGAACAGATAGAACGAGCCTCCGCAGGTAACGCTTACAGAAAGCGGCTCGTCTTTAACAGAAACCATCTCCGCAGCAACCGCTCTTTCGGCAGCAGCCTCGCTAAGCTGAAGCTGGTCGAAGCAGACCTCATAGTCCTTGTTCCACCACGGCATATCGCTCTTGGCAGTGAACACAAAGCGGATAAAGGTCTCGGACGCGAATTTCTGTGCTGCCTTGGGAATATTTACCGTGCAGCTTCCCATAGGTTCGCATGAAAAGTCGAACCTGCCCTCGGCAACGACCATTCCGTCGCTTGTGATCTCATATCTTCCGTCAAGGCGATCTCCGATATTCTCAAAAGCAAGCATATTGCTGAGAACAAAGCAGCCCTCGCTGACGCCCTTTGTTACGCGCACAGGACGGAACACCTGCTTTGCTTCAAGCAGACCTGTATGCGGTGTTCTGTCGGGATAACAAAGTGCGTCCATGCAGAAATTGCCGTCATTGTGACGCTCACCAAAGTCGCCGCCATAGCCGTACTTCACACGTCCGTCATCGGTCGTTCCAAGCGGAAGCGCATGGTCCGCCCACTCCCAGATAAGCCCGCCGCACAGCCTGTCGCTTGACATGAAAACATGATGATAGTCCTCAAGGTCGCCGGGGCCGTTGCCCATCGCATGGCAATACTCGCAAAGGATAAACGGACGCTTTTCATCCTCGCGCTGCAAAAACTTTCTGATATCATCGGGGGATGTATACATCTCCGATACGACATCAAGCACATCGTCCGATGTATCATCCAGCCTGTGCGTGCTCTCATAATGCAGTATACGCGTGTCGTCACAGGACTTCACATACTCCGCAGCGGCTCTGAGGTTAGTTCCGTAGCCGCTCTCGTTTCCAAGCGACCAGAAGATAACGCTCGGGCGGTTTATATCCCTTGATACAAGAAGTCTTGCACGGTCTACGATAGCCTTTCTGAAGCACTCGTCACTCGCAAGCAAAGCAATTCCGTCATAGCCCTTTGACCACTTCAGGTCATTGTATACATTAACGCAGCCGTGCATCTCGAGGTCGCCCTCGTCGATAACATAAAGTCCAAGCTCGTCACAAAGCTTGTAAAACAGCGGAGAATTCGGATAGTGTGACGTTCTGACCGCGTTGATATTGTGGGCTTTCATAAGAAGCAGATCCTTTCGCATCTGTGCTTCTGTCGCATAATAGCCGCTCTCGGGATAGCTGTCATGCCTGTTCACACCGCGTATCTTGATATGTCGTCCATTTACTTTGAGAACGCCGTTGTCAATGCACACCGAGCGGAAGCCAACGCGCTCGCCGATAAGCTCGGTATCGGTCTCCAGCGTCAGCGAGTAAAGATAAGGCGCTTCGGCATTCCAGAGCTTTACACCGTCAATAACAGTTTCAAACGGCATATCCT
>JAZQEQ010000004.1:0-6262 GCA_045539055.1 Oscillospiraceae bacterium
TTCTGCGCAGATCGAGGTAACGGTGCTACAGGCGAAGCTCCTCGTTGGTCTTGCAGTTATCTACTATCTCAAAGGGAGTTGTCTGGGACTTGGAGAGGATACGAAGCTCTGTAACCATGATCTCAAGGTTACCTGTCTTGATGTCGTTGTTTACGCTCTCGCGGGGGCGCACATCGCCCTTTACCATCAGAACATACTCGCTGCGCACGCTCTTTGCCTTTTCAAACACGCTCTTTTCTGTTGTTTCGTCAAATACGAGCTGAACGATACCTGTGGTATCGCGCAGATCAATGAATATCAGACTGCCCTTATCGCGTACTCTCTGAGTAAAGCCGCCGACAACGACCTCTTTAGCGTCGAGAGTTACCTCGCCGCAGTAATGTGTTCTTTTAAGACCCTGCATGGTGTCTGCCATAATTTTTATCCTTCTTTCTTTAAAAATAAGCAATGCTCATACATCATACATTATATCATTTATTGTGCCTTTTTTCAAGTGGAAATACGCATTTTTTGAAAAATAGTAGCGCGGTAGGGGCACGACGTGTCGTGCCCGGAAGATGCGATATGATATGCGGGCACGGCACGCCGTGCCCCTACGGAAAAAATAGCAAAAAAACCACCGCTGTAAAACGGTGGCTTTATGGGTATTAGGACTTTTCGTCGGGCGTCAGCCTAATCTTATCATCTCATCAATGCAGTGTCTTGCCTTTGCGGCTGTATCAGCATCAAATGTTATCTCAAGACCGCCCTTGCCGCATACTGCGTTGTATACGTCCATGAGAGTGGTCGCTTTCATGTCGGTGCAGATGAGGTGCTTCGAGAGGTATACAAAGCGCTTGTGCGGCATCTCGAAGCTCAGCTGTCCTGTGATGCTTATCTCTGTGCCGATGATGAACTGCTCCGCGTCGGACTTTCTCGCGTAGTCGATGATGCCTGCAGTCGAGCCGATGTAATCCGCGTTCTCGCAGACCTCGGGGGGACATTCGGGGTGAACGAGGAACTTAGCCTCGGGGAACTTCGCCTTTATCGCCTTAACGTCAGCCGCGGTCATCTTTCCGTGAACAGGGCAGCCGCCGTCCCAGCACACGATGTTTTTCTCGGGGTAAGCGTTCTTTACAAACGCGCCGAGGTTCTTGTCGGGAATGAACAGGATATCCTTGTTCTCTATCTTTCCGACTATCTCAACAGCAGAAGAAGATGTAACGCACACGTCTGTCACGCATTTCAGCGCGGCGGTCGTGTTTATGTAGGAAACGACCATGAATTCGGGGTGAGCCGCCTTGAACTCCAGCACCTGCTCGGGCGTGAACTGCTCCGCCATAGGGCAGCCGGCCTCGTCAGAAGCGATGACAACGGTTTTTTCGGGGGAGAGCAGCTTTGCTGTTTCCGCCATGAAATGCACGCCGCACATCACTATCTTGCTGTTTTTTACCTTCTGTGCCTCGACGCTCAGCTTGAAGCTGTCGCCTACGATGTCTGCTATCTCGCATATCTCGCGCGTCTGATAGCTGTGCGCGAGGATGCACACATCATTTTCCTTTTTAAGCTCGCAAATCTTCTTCTGAAGCTGTTCAACTGTCATTTTTAATCCTCCGCCGTCAGTCCTCGGGCTTTGCCTTAAGTTCGATCTTTATCTTGTTCACACGCAGGCTTGCCGCCTCAAGTATGGTTATCGTGAGGTCGTCTGTTTCTTGAGTGTCGCCTGTCTTGGGGATGTTGCCGAAAAGCTCAAGCACCCAGCCTGCAACTGTATTTGCTTCGCTGTCTATCTCGGCATCGATGTCGTGGGAGTTGAAATATCTTCTGAGGGAGTTCAGCGATACCTCGCCGTATACCTCAAAAACGCTGTCCGAAACGGCTGTCACGGGCGAGCGCACCTCGTCGCTCTCGTCCCATATCTCGCCGACCAGCTCCTCGAGGATATCCTCCATAGTAACGATGCCGAGCGTGCCGCCGTGCTGGTCAAGTACCACTGCGAGATGGCACTTTTCCTTCTGCATATTGCGGAGCACCTCGCTTATCTTCAGCATCTGCGGCAGGTAGATGGTCTCCTGAAGGATACTGCTGATGGAGAAGTCAGTGCCGTACTTTTCGTAAGCCTTGAAGAAGTCCTTTTCGGTGATGGTACCGACGATATTGTCGAGGGTCTTTTCGTAGACGGGCATACGCGAATATTCCTCGGACAGGAACTTCTCGCGTACTTCCTCGACGCTTGCGGTGTTCTCAACTGCGACGATGCGCACGCGAGGAGTGATGATCTCGTCAACTGTGATCTCGTCGAACTCAAGTGCGCTTCTGACGAGGTTCGACTCCTGTGTTTCAAGCACGCCCTCGTCCTCGATCTCGTCGATGATGACCTTCAGCTCCTCCTCTGTCATGCTGACAGTCTCCTTTGAACGGAACAGCTTTGCAACACCCTTTTTCATCAGGATGAACAGGGCGGAGAAGGGAGTGAATATAAACATCAGGAATGCGATGATTGCGGATATTCCTATTGCAAAGCCCTCGGCATGGTCCTTTGCGATGCTCTTCGGGAGCACCTCGCCGAATATCAGCACGATTATCGTAACCGCGATGGTGGACACCAGCGAGCCGTAGGCATCTCCCGAGCCTGCATTGATGTTGTTCATCAGATTTATCGTCAGCAGTGTCGCGATAGAGGATGTCGCGATATTTACGATGTTGTTTCCGATAAGTATGGTGGTCAGTGCCTTGTCGTATTTCTTGATCACTCTGAGCGCTCTTTCCGCACCCTTTGAGCCGTTGTCCGCCATGCTTTTGAGGCGTATCTTGTTGGCACTTGAAAGCGCTGTCTCGGATGCCGAAAAGAATGCCGAAAGCGCTACCAGAATGATTATAAGTATTACATCTACCATTTCAGTTTTACTCCCATGTTTTCCATATTTCAGGTCTGTAGCCTGTCGTTGCCTGTCTGCCGTTTCTGACGATAGGCGTTTTGTAGAGCTTCGGGTTTTCAGCGAGCTTTTCGGGCTTTGCATCGTCGTAGAGGTATTTTATCTCGGCGTAGTCCTTTGAATTCTCGTCGATGACCGAGTCTATCCTTCCGCCGAGTGCCTTTACAACGCTGTCAAGCTCGCCCTTGCTGAGGCCCTTTGACAGCACGTCGATGAACTGATATTTTATGCCGCGCTCCTTGAAGTAACGCTCTGCTTTTTTCGTATCAAAGCACTTTGACTTTCCGAATATTTGTATATTCATACCTGCACCTCGTCCAGCACATACTGCTTTATCGCCTTTGTAACGCCGCCGTTGTTGTTTGAGTCGGCGATGTGGGTGGTTATCTTTTTGATATCCTCGTGGCCGTTTGCCATCGCGAAGCTTACTCCTGCCGTCTGAAGCATATCGGTGTCGTTGTAATAATCTCCGAAAGCCATTATCTCGCTCCTGTCGATGCCGAGCGCATCAGACAGCTTTTTCAGCGCGCTGCCCTTGCTTACTCCGCCTGACATAACGTCCATCCATATCTGCCCCGACACCTGTATATTCAGCCTGTCGCCGAATATCGCGTCAAGCGCAGGCTTTCCGCGCTGCTGCGCGCCCTGCATATCGCAGACGGCAAGCTTGTATATCGTGTCGTCGATGGCGAGCAGGTCGTCGCATTCGATGTGGTTTTTGTAGAACTTCGCCACCTCGACATTGAAGTCCTCCGTATCGGGCAGGTGATATGTGCCGCCCACAGCGCACACCAGCAGCTTGAAGCCGCCTATCTCGTTTGCTGCCTTTACAAATTCCTCGAAAACGGAGCGTTCCAGCGGTGTTATCTCCAGTATCTCGCCGTTATGAACTATGTATGCGCCGTTGTCGCAGATATAGTCTATCTTTGTGCGGTAATCCTCGGGGAACAGATGCTCCACTGCGGCATAGGTGCGTCCGCTTGCGACGGTAAATCTCACGCCCTTTTCGGTCAGCCTGTCTATCGTTTCATAAAAATCTGCGGGTATCTGCTTCTTGTCGTCAAGCAGCGTTCCGTCCATATCGCTTGCTATAAGTTTTATCATACTTCTTTTGTCCTTTTCAGTTCAGCGGTCCTTTCACAGATCCGCTGTACATTATGTCTGTATCGAACAGCGTTGCGTCAAATCTCCTCAGCGCCTCGCTTATATCGTATGCGTAGTCCTCGGGTATCTCCTCGTTGTTTATGAAATTTTCCAGTGCGGATACAAAGTTTTTCCTCAGCACCTTGTTATCCTTAAGGGATATCCTCATCGGTACGCGGTTTCCCGTATCCACATTTCGCAGGTGCAGTATATCGCGGTCCAGCAGCGCCATTATATGCGAGATGCTGTCAACGCTGTGCTGACCGAACACCAGCTTATGGAACACCGCAGCCTTGCAGAGCGCCGCCATGTTGAACTCCTTCAGTAGTGTTTCGTGGGTGGACATCAGCGTAAAGAGGTATTCCTCGATAGACGCATAGTTGTTTGAAAGTCCCATGCACATCGTCAGCGAGTCGACATTTGCCATTGAGAACTTTATCGCGGCGTCAAGAGCGGTCTTTGCCTTGTTCATCGGGCAGACATCTATCGGCACCGGCACTGCGTTTTTTGCGCCAAAGATATACGAGCGCGCGTCCTTTGGCGTAAGGTAAGGGAAGCTGCCGCGCAGCCTTACCATGGATATCTTTGTATTGACCTGACTCTGTGCGAGCTGTAAAAGCTGCGGCTGAAGCTTGCTGACCGCAGGGAATTCCATTATGACAGGTGTGTTCCTCAGCTTTATCCGATCCTTGAAATCATGGACAGTAAGCAGCACATAGCTGAAATCAAACACCTCTGTAAGCTCCGCGAACATCGGGTTTCCGAGACGGAATATATATTGCACGTTGTCGGGAAGCTGCTCCATCTTCATGACAGTGCGGAAATCAAGCTCCACATAATGCACACCCGTTTCACCGAGCGCTTCTATGTACTTGTAGATATGCTGTGGCTTTGCACTTTCGCTTATCGGCAGTGTGCAAAGGCTGTTGTCGGTAATTACGGTCTTCATCTTTTTCCTTTCATACAGGTGTACTGCGCAGATCGTGTACACATGAAGATATTATAGCATATTTTCGTGTGGTATTCAAGCGGTAAGAGTTGCACAAAAATTAAGATATAACTAATAATTTTGCATTATTCATACAAAAACGCACTTGCATAAAGCGGCAAAATGATGTACAATATGCGTAACACGACTTTTAAGAGGTGCAAATGAACAATTTCTATATCATAATACTTGCTTTCAGCGGAGTTTATCTCGCTGTACAGCTTGCGGCATATATCTTCTTCGGCAAGATATTCTTCCCCGATGCGGGAATACTTTTCGAGCAGCGTCAGAACCGCTTCGAGTGGCAGATGGTGTTTCCGAAAAACCTGCTGCTGCTTATAATTTTCCTGTTTTTCACGGCAGGCTTCGGGCTTATAATGGACAGCCTGGGAGTTGTCGGATGGCTGTCACTTCCGCTTGCGGCGATAGGCGGGCTTGCGGTGAATTTCGTGATAAACTACGCGATAGTGCCGCTGCTGTCAAAAGCGCAGGACAGCGGTCAGCCGACCGACGAGGAGCTTGATGGTGCTGAGGCTGTGGCGGTGGACGACATCCTTCCCGACAGCTACGGCAGGATAAAGGTAAAGCACGGCAAGCGCAGCTACTACTTCGATGCGATGACCGCAAACGGCAGGGAGCTTCACAGTGGCGAGCGGCTGCTCGTTATCCATGCGCAGGACGGGCTGTGCTTTGTGGAGAGCGAGGAGCATATCTGCGATATCCTGTTTGATGAAGAACAGGACACGCCACAGGGCGATGTATAAAAACAAGGGGCACGACGCGTCGTGCCCCTACGGTTTTGTGTGATTATTGAATTACTTCAGAGAGTTTACGAGATCTCTTGTATCGCGTGCGATGAGGAGCTCCTCGTTTGTGGGAACTACCCATACCTCTACCTTGGAGTCGGGAGCGGATATCTTAGCCAGCTTGCCACGCAGACCTGCGTTTGCAGCGTCGTCGAGCTTGATGCCGAGTACCTCCATATTGTGGCATACATCAGCACGCAGATCATCGGAGTTCTCGCCGATACCGCCTGTGAACAGAACAGCGTCAAGACCGTTCATAGCAGCAGCGTAGGAGCCGATGTACTTCTTGATCTGATATGTGAGCATCTCGCTGACAGCCTGTGCCTGCTCGTTGCCCTCTTCAGCAGCCTTCTGGATATCTCTGTTGTCGGAGCTTATGCCCGAAACACCCAGGAAGCCTGACTGCTTGT
>JAZQEQ010000005.1:0-3943 GCA_045539055.1 Oscillospiraceae bacterium
GCCTCCGACTTAGTCGGTGCTGTCGCCGTTGTCGAAGCCCACGAGCTTAGCGCCGAAGACATCAACTGTAATGCGGTCGCGAGCGTTTTCGACGGGATTTCCGTCCTTGTCAACGGTCGAGATAGTCACCGCCAGCATATCATCACCGTCAGCTCTGAGTGTGGGCTTGTTTGTTGAAAGCACGATAGCCGCACTGTCGGAGAAGCTGCGCTTCACATCCTCGTAGGTGTTGCCCTTGTTGTCGTGACCTATTATTTTTATCTCGCCCTTTTCATAGGGAACGTTCCATGTGACGGTGTATTCCTCGGGAGTCTTCACACCCTGCGAAACGCCGTTCAAGAACAACTCCGTGTCACATAGGTTTGTATAAGCCACAATATCAATGAGCTGTCCGTCATTGAAGTCCCAGTAGGGGAAAAGATGCAGCACAGGTTCATCCGTCCATGCAGCCTTGTAAAGCCAGAACGCGTCCTTTTCAAGACCCGCGGTATCGACAGGACCGTAATATGCGTTTTTGGTGGAATAAGGCGAGGGTTCGCCGATGTAGTCCGTGCCTGTCCAGATAAACATGCCTGCGCAGAATTCAGTGTCGCGGTCAGCCGCTATCACTTTCTGCGGAGTCGGAGCAGAAGCACCTGCGCGGCAGTTTCCGAGCGAGGAGCACTGCAGGTCGTCATGTGTGAGGAATGCTGTATCTCTAGGGAAGTGATAAACTCCGCGGCTCTTTACGCCCGAGGTCGTCTCGCTTCCGTAAATCTTCCATTCGGGGTGCTGCTCGCGGTGGAGCTGATAGAGGTTCTCACCATAGTTGTAGCCCGCGAGGTCAATTTCCTTTGCGCAGTTCTGAGCACCGTCCCACGGCATATAGTTAGAGCCAATGGTAGTGGGAGCATTGCAAAGCGGATCGTGCTTTCTAACAGCCTCGTGCAGCATTTTTGCAACCTCTCTGCCTCTGTCGGAGAAGTGAGTGTCGTAAATCTCGTTGCCTACGCTCCACATGATAACGCTGGGGTGGTTGCGGTCGCGGCGCACCCACGAAGCAACATCCCTTTCAAACCACTCGGGGAAGAAGCGCGCATAGTCGAACTCGGTCTTGGGGCGCTCCCACATATCATAAGCCTCGCTGTCAACGAGTATTCCAAGCTCATCGCAAAGCTCCATAAAGCCCTTTGCAGGCATATTGTGCGAGGTACGCACTGCATTTGCGCCCATGCGCTTCATAGACAGAAGCTGCCTGCGCGCCATCTCCTTGTTGAACGCAGCACCAAGCGCACCAAGATCATGATGCAGACAAACACCATGCAGCTTTACATGACGTCCGTTCAGGAAAAATCCTGCCTCGGGCTTGTATTCGATCTCGCGCAGACCGACTTTCTGTGTTATTTCGTCAACAGCAGCGCCGTTCAGCATGAGCTTTACACTGAGATCCAGAAGCCTCGGTTCATCTATATCCCATACAGGCGCATCTGTCAGTGTGAACTCACCAACGGCACCGTTGTACAGCACAGCATCACCATCAGACAGGCAAGCTACAGCCTCGCCATCACCGCAGATCTCGGCAGAAACGGAGCATTTCCATTCATTGCCGCATTTTTTTGTGGAGAAATAAACACCATCAGTAACAAGGTGATCAGCTTCGCTTTCGATGATATAGACATCTCGGAAGATACCTGCGCCCGAGTACCAGCGCGAATTGGGTGCTTCGTGGCGCACCAGTACAACTATCTCGTTATCACCTTCGCAAAGATAGTCGGTGATATCAACTTCAAAGCTTGAGTAGCCGTATTTGTTTTCGCCTGCTTCCTTGCCGTTTACATATACGGTGCAGTCCTGATATACGCCCTCGAAATACAGCCGCACGCTTTTCGCGCCGCTGTGCTTCCATGATCTTCTGTAAAAGCCGAACGAGCTTTCATACAGATCGTTGCTGTTATGTATGAGCCAGTCATGGGGCAGGTCAGTCGCAGTAAATTCAAGCTCTCCGACGTCGGAAATACCTGTTCCGACCTTTGCTTTAGCGAATTCCCAGCCGTTGTTGAATAGATGTTTCATAAGGCACCTCAAAGAAATTATTTTAGTAATAGTATAAAGCTTTTGTTTTTAAGTGTCAAGATGTTTTGTTGAAATTAAAGTATAAAATTACCAGAAATGCCCCGAGTAGTATCGGGGCATCGTTTTTATTTCGACAGATAACCATTTATCATCTGACGGTATTTTGCTTTTTCGCGTATCGGGAGAGGGATCGTATCCCCGTTTGTTAAGGTCATCATATCGCTGTCACATTCCGTTACATTGGCAAGGTTTACGATAAAGCTGCGGCCGATGCGGATAAAGCCGTCCTCTGTTGTCAGCTCATCGGAAAATTCGCTTATCTTTTTGTAAGTGGTATATTCCTTATCAGAGGTATGTATGGTACAGCCGCGTGTCTTGGTCTCGATATAAAGGATGTCCTTTATAGGGAGGCTGTATTCAAGGCGTTCTGCTCTGAAGCTCAAGCATTTTCTGTCGAATCTCTCGCGACATCGCCAGATAGCATCGACAAAATCCTTGTACTCAAAAGGCTTTACTATGTATCCGTCTGCTTTCAGCTTGTAGCTTTCAACAGCGTGCTCCACTGAAGAAGTGCAGAATATAACACTGCCCTTGAATCCGGCATCGGAAAGATTCTTTGCCACAGATAATCCCGAAATGCCATGCATGTAGATGTCAAGGAAAAGGATATCAAAAAATTCTCCGTTTTCGTGTGCTTTCAGTATCGCCTCTCCGCTGTCGAACATACTTATATCCATCGTTATCTGCTCGTCTTTTTCAAGTCGTCGCAGAAAAAGCTCAAGCTTTCGGCGTTCAAGCTCATTATCGTCACATATTGCGACTCTCATGCTTTTACCTCCTTAATTATATAATAGTGCACTTTAATTATAGCATTTTTTGATAAAAATTGCAATGCCGAAAGGCGAAATATGAAAAAAATATCGATTAAGCTGAAAAATTACTTGAAATTTTATGCGATTTATTATATACTATATTCAGTGTGTAGAAAAGCGAAAGGGACGTTTCTCAAATGTGTAACAAAAAGATCGGATTTGATAATGATAAGTATCTGAAGATGCAGTCGGAGCATATCAGACAGCGCAGAGAACAGTTCGGCGGAAAGCTGTACCTTGAGTTCGGCGGAAAGCTGTTTGATGATTTTCACGCATCTCGTGTGCTGCCCGGGTTCAAGCCTGACAGTAAGCTGCAGATGCTGCTTCAGCTTAAGGAAGAAGCAGAGATCGTTATAGTTATCAATTCCGCGGATATAGAGAAGAATAAGGTGCGCGGCGACCTCGGAATAACCTATGATGTAGAGGTCATCCGCCTTTATAACATTTTCACTCAGATCGGACTGTATGTAAGCAGTGTCGTGCTTACCCAGTACAGCGGTCAGTCTTCTGCGGATGCGTTCCAGAGAAGACTTGAGGCCCTCGGTATAAAGGTGTACCATCACTATCACATTCAGGGATATCCGTCAAATCTTCCGCTTATAATGAGTGATGATGGCTACGGAAAGAACGATTATGTTGAAACAGAGCGCGAGCTTGTCGTTATCACTGCGCCCGGCCCCGGCAGCGGAAAGATGGCTGTCAGTCTGTCGCAGCTGTACCACGATCACAAGCGTGGCACAAAGGCAGGCTATGCGAAGTTTGAGACCTTCCCGATCTGGAACATTCCGCTCCGCCACCCTGTAAATATCGCTTACGAGGCGGCTACATCCGACCTCAACGATAAGTCGGATCGTAGCCATGTCGTTCTGTGAGCCAAGGAGTTGTTATCAGGTCTTGTCTTCCTAAGACCGCTTGGCCTTCCGACTTATGCGAAGTTTGAGACCTTCCCGATCTGGAACATTCCGCTCCGCCACCCTGTAAATATCGCTTACGAGGCGGCTACATCCGACCTCAACGAT
>JAZQEQ010000006.1:0-23490 GCA_045539055.1 Oscillospiraceae bacterium
GAGGTCGCAGAGGAAGTTCCTGCATACGAGGAGCCTGCTGCATACGAGCCCGAACCCATGCCTGCTCCCTCTTACACAGAGCCTGAGCCCGTTCAGGATATTCCTTCTTACAATGAGCCTGTTTCCGACAGCAACGATGCTCTCGGCTATGGCATCATGGCGGCTGCCCCTGTGTCCGCCGCTGCCGCACCCAAGCCCAGTGATGTTCTGGATGAGCAGCCTGAGGTAGATCTCGGCAGACTTATCTATTGCCGCAATTGCGGTCAGGATATGTACGAAAAGGAGCTTGTGTGCCAGAACTGTGGTGCTCCCAAGCGTCCCGAGTATGTGCGTCCCACTCTCAAGCAGACAAAGAAAAAGAGCGAGCCGTTCAAGCTGTTCGGCATATTCAGCATTCCCGCTCTTATTGCCATCGCAGCTGCTATCGTGCTTATGGCGATGATCATTATGCCTTCGCTTACTGCCAAGAAGGAGGATATGACCAGCAAGCCCAGCACCACAACAGCTTCTACAACTTCTACAACTGCAACAACTCCCGATGAGCTTGATGCAGGCGGAGATACAGAGCCTGTTACAACTACTACAACACCTGTTGAATCCAAGCCCGATGACAAGCCCGTTGAGGATACGAAGCCCGAGGTGACCACCTCTGCTTCCACAGCTAAAACTTCCAGCAGCGCTACTTCTGCTTCTACTACACCTGACAGTACAAGCAGCTCTGCTACGACTACTACACCCAAGCCCGCTACTACAACTACCACACCTAAAACAACTGTATCCACACCTGCTACACAGGGCGGTTACTATTCGTCTTCTACTGTTATCTCCCAGAACAAGGAGCGCGATGCGCTTCTCAGTGCATACGAGACTATGGCAGGAGAGATCGGTAAGGTAGACGCTTTTGCAAGAAACACCATTTATGTAATGATGTTTGACGGCAGAGCGGAAGATACTGCTGCTAAGTCGTTCTATTCCAGTGCATTCGGTTCGGCTGCCATCAAGTCTATTTCCGGCGGTAAGAGCACTGTTGCTGCTGCGATAAGCGCAGCTAAGCCCTCCAGCAGCGAGCTTAACAAGGCTTATAATGCGCTGCAGGAGCTTGAGGATATCTATGTTGCTTATTGCAACTATGTTGTAGGCGCAACAAGCTTCGGCAAGTTCGAGTCCAAGTGCAACGGTTATATCAGCGATTTCGAAAGCATCGCAAAGAGCAAGTTCTCTTTTGCTGCACTTAACACCTCTGCACAGACCAATTCTGACAGAGCTCAGTATTATGCTGATGTTGTAGGTGAGGCTGCAAACGCTGTTGATAATGCAGCAGCTGCATACTCCACACTGAACGGCAAGATAGGCAAGCTGACAGAGAGCGCGTTCAGCGGCAAGTTCCACGATACTCTCGGCAGCAATATAAATACCTATATGAAGGCGGCAAAGTACACTTATGCTGTTCAGGCATACATCTATGTTCTCGGTAACTCGTCGTATTCCGGTGCAGGTTATATCAGTCTGAGCACTGCGTGCAAGACTCTCAATGATATGCTCGATGTATTTGCACTTGCTCCTTATGACAACACACTGTCCAACTTCAAGAGCACAGTAAACAGCCTTGTAAATTCCGCAACCAATTCCGCGGCGTATGCAAGGATCTCCGGCTGATCGGTATAATAACAGAAAAAGCTCTAAGGATCTTCCTTAGAGCTTTTTGTTATTTGGTTTTGTCAGCGCCGATAATTTTGTTGAAGCTGTTGTTTTTCTGCAGTACAAATCTGAACAGCGGGCACCCGATCAGCGTGACTACGACCAGTTCGCCTGCGCCTACGGTAAGAATACCGAGCCACAGAGGCTGAGAGAACGCAAAGTACAGTTCAGCGCCGATTATAACAGCGTTGCTTATTACGGGAAGCAACGAAGCTATCCAGATGTTTTTTATCGAATACATGGGCAGCACTGCGATAGCGGTTGCAAGTGTTCCGAAGCACATATCCATGAGCGCCATAGGGCTGAAGCAGTTCGCGATGAAGCAGCCGAGGATAAGTGCGATGCTGTAATCCCTGCGATAAAAGCATAGCAGCACCAGCAGTTCTGCAACGCGAAACTGGATAAGACCGAAGGATATCCAGGACAACGCCATAGTGAGCGCGACATATAACGAAGCAACCAACGCAAGTCGCACAAGATGTTGGGTAGAAAATTTGTTTTTGGGCATAAAAAAACTCCTTGTTTTTTAACGGTGGTTAGGCAAAGAAAACACCGTATTTAATTTTTGCTTTCTTAGTATATCACAAACTCCCGCAAAAATCAAGCGTTTTGCGGGAGTTTTCTGTATTCTGTTGCTGTAAGACCGTATCTTTTTTTGAACTGACGCATAAAATGCACGTCATTGTCAAATCCGCACAGCTCTGCAATACGCTTTATCGGAAGATTTGTGCTGGTGAGGTAGTGTTTTGCCATAGCGTGGCGCGCGGACAGGATATCCTCATAGCAGCTTACACCGAATTCGCGCTTATAGAGGTGCTGGAAATGCGACGGGCTCAGCGAGAGTGCCGATGCGATCTCGTCTATCGTCTGCGATCGAGCAGGGCGGCGGTAGATAGCGGCGCGAAGCTCACGAAGCACACCGCAGTACGGGGAGTTATCGCGTTTATCGCTGCCATCTGCGAGCTTTGTCAGCAGCAGCTTGAGCAGCAGGTCTATGCTTTCTGACGAGTTTGGCTCTGCTGATACAGATTCCAAATTCAGCAGATCAAGCACTCGCTCGGCTGCGGCGATATCTGGCGGGATAACGAGCGTATTGAAGCTAAGACCTATGCGCTTCATGAAAGCTTCGCTGTCCTCGGGGTCGAAATGCACCCAATGGTTTATGTATTCGTCACCGCAGGCACCGTAATGCTGATGATAGTCGGGGGAATATACGACCGCACTCCCTGCCGGAGCATGGATAACATCATTGTTCAGTATCAGCTCAGCGGCAGTCTTGAATATAAGAACAAGCGCATCGCCCGAACCATTGGGGCGGTCTATAAGAAAATCCGAGTCGTGATGATAGTTTATGCCAAGCGTATGCAGTTTGATGGTATCGCCTCCGATCGCAGGATGTATCAGTTTATATAATATTATATATCATTGAAAAAAATCCGTCAAGTGGTAAAATAGAATTAAGAAAAAATGAAAGGAATCCCCATTATGAAAACTTTAAAGCTTACCTTTAATCCTCTCGATAAAAAAAGCAAGATCAACCGTGAGATCTACGGTAATTTTTCCGAGCACCTCGGACGTTGCATCTATGATGGCATCTACGTTGGAGAAAACAGCGACATCCCGAACATCGAGGGCTTCCGCAAGGACGTTGTTGAGGCTTTCAGAGAGATAAAGCTTCCTGTACTGCGCTGGCCGGGCGGCTGTTTTGCTGACGCTTATCACTGGAAGGATGGCATCGGCGACAAGGAGAGCCGCAAGAAGATGATAAACATTCACTGGGGCGGTGTTGTGGAGGACAACAGCTTCGGCACACATGAGTTCCTGCGCCTGTGTGAGCTTGTGGGCTGCGAGCCTTACATTGCAGGCAATGTGGGCAGCGGCACAGTGGAGGAGCTTGCTGAGTGGATAGAGTACATGACATTTGACGGTGTATCGCCGATGGCGGAGCTTCGTAAGAAGAACGGCAGAGAGCAGCCGTGGAAGCTTAAGTATCTCGGTATAGGCAATGAGAACTGGGGCTGCGGAGGCAACATGACTCCCGAGTATTACTGCGATACTTATCGCAAGTATCAGAGCTACTGCCGTGATTTCGGCGGAAGCAATCTGTTCAAGATTGCCTGCGGCCCAAATGCGGATGACTACAACTGGACAGAAGTCATTATGAAGAAAGCTCATCCCTGGTATAATATGAAGGGCATCTCACTTCATTATTACACTGTTCCGTATGGAAACTGGGAGCACAAGGGCGACGCGGTGGATTTCACAGAGGCAGAGTATTACGAGACCATCAACGCAACGCTTCGTATGGAAACGCTTGTTACCCGTCACAGCGAGATCATGAACCGTTACGACCCCGAGCATAAGGTTGGTCTTATCGTTGATGAGTGGGGCTGCTGGTTTGATGTTGAGCAGGGCACGAATCCCGGCTTCCTGTATCAGCAGAACACAATGCGCGACGCTATCGTAGCTGCTATAAACCTCAACATCTTTAACAGCCATTCCGATCGCGTTATTATGGCTAATATCGCACAGGCGGTGAACGTGCTTCAGGCTATCCTGCTTACTGAGGGCGAGGTTACAGTAAAGACTCCCACCTATCATGTATTCGACCTGTACAAGGGTCATCAGGAGGCAACTCTCATTTACAGCCATGTAGAGAACGAGAGCACTGACAGCGAGTCTGCGGTTCCCTGTATCAGCCACTCCGCTTCTATCAACGAAGACGGCGACATCCTGCTGACTATCTCCAACTGTGCTCTTGACAGAGAATTTGAGATAGACTGTGGCAGCGCTTTCGGTGAGGTCAAGGCTGCTGAGGGCAGAATGCTGACAGGCGACGCACACGACCACAATACCTTTGATAACACTGACAAGGTGCAGATACAGCCTCTTGCAGTTCGCGTGGAGAACGGCAGAGCGATCGTAACACTTCCCGCGTGCAGTGTTGCGGCTGTTACACTTAAGGTATGATCTACGGAAAAAAGCCCTGCACCCGCTGCCTTTTAGAAGCGGCGGGAAGGCAGGATGTTTATGCTTCGATACAGAAATGCATTGAGAAGATACCCGAAAAGCAGCGCACTGCTTCCGCTGAATACAAGCGCAGGCTTGATATATGCGCAGGTTGCGAGCATATAAATGAGGGTACCTGTCTTAAATGCGGCTGCTATGTAGAACTCAGGGCTGCGAAAAGCGATTCGCGCTGCCCGTTAAAACAACGTTTATGGTAAAAAAACACCCCCGATCGTAAGATCGGGGGTATCTTATTATCGATTAAGTAAATTACATCTTAGCAATGTACTCGTTGATCTCATCGATAGCTGCCTGGATTGCAGGCTCGTGTGTTGCACGGAGCTGTGTATAGGACTCACCGGTCAGGTAAACAAGGTTTGTCAGAGACTGGATGGGGTTCTCAGTAGCGGAACCATCGGAAACTGCACCAAGACCGCCCTTGAAGTCGAAGATGGGAGTCAGGGGGCTGCTGCCGTCAAGCTTTGTCCACTCGTAGATAGCGTCGAGGTTGTAGTCAGACCAGCCGTAGTTCTCCTTCTGCTGAGCCTTTGCAGCTTCTCTTACCTCGGGGTCCTGAGATGCTGTTACGCAGCAGTCGAGCCATGCAGCAACGCCGTTGGGGTTATCAGAGCCCTTTACCCACATCAGAGCATCCTGCTTAGCAGTTACATAGTGAGCGTCTGCCTGAGGATCCTTGGGGAAGGGAACGCAGATGATATCTTCAACGGGCCAGCCGAACTTCTTAGCGTACAGGCTGAGAGTGCTCTCGTATACCCATGTACCGCCGTCAGCGTAGAACAGGATGCCGTCCTCTGCCCACAGCTTGGGATTTACGCCCCAGCTGTTAAGCTCGTGTCTGGGATAACGCAGGTTCTCCTTCTGAAGAACTACCAGCATATTCTCCTCTGCACGCTCTACAGCGGGATCATGCAGATTGTTTACGAGCTGTGTACCGTCGTTGCCAATCATGGGAACACCGGTAGAGATCATGAAGTCGTTCTCGGGGTTGAAGCCGTCGATGCAGTACTTGTTCTCGCCGCTGATCTGCCACTTACGGGAGATCTCGAGGAATGCATCCCAATCCCACTCGCCCTTTTCGAACAGCTCTCTGGGATCATCAGCACCGATAGCCTCGATGTTTGTCTTCTTATAGTACATAAGGTTGTTGAAAGAGATCTCATAGAATGCGCAGTAGTAGTCGTCGCCGAATCTGAACTGCTCCATCATCTCTCTTGCACCATCCCACTTGGGGCCTTCAACATCAATGATGTCGGAAACAGGGTTGTATCTGCCCTTAAGAACGCCGTAGGGGAAGTCAAGTGCCTCAAAGGGGAAGAGGTCGGGAGAGCTACCTGCAGAGATAGCGTTTGCGAGCTCATCATAACGAGCTGCGTAAGCTACAGAAGTGTAGTCGAAGATTCTGCCGTCACGCTCGGGATCCTTACCTGTTGTGGGGATGCCATAAACATCCTTGAACAGAATAGCTGCGGGAGTTGTCTCGTCGATATCCCACCAAGCCATCCACTCGATTCTGTCTGTAACCTCGAGATCGGGGTTATCGAGCTGGGAGAGGTCGATCTCAGCAACAGCGTCGTTTACGCCCTCATTCTCAGCAAATGTTGTTGTTGTCTGCTGTGTAGCGGGAGCAACTGCGCTGCCCTGTGTCTGGATAGTGTCGCCGCCTGTTCCGCCGGGTGCGGGAGCAACGTCCTCTGCGCAACCGGAGAGCGAGAGGATGGAAGCTGCTGCAAGCACAACGGCAAGAGTAGCCTTAAACTTTTTCATGGTTGTACCTCCATAAAGTAATTTTAGTTTTTGTGAAACTCAGTAAAAACTTTTGCTTAATACATTTATATTATAGCGCAAATCAGTCTTAATTGCAATATTTGTTTTATACAGTATTATCAGCGTGTTTTTGTGCAATATCGCATAGGCGCTCAGCCTTAATTTACCTAAATTAAGCAACTTTATTTAATGCCATTTAATTTCATTTTGGTTAAAAACGATCTAAGCAGTGACTTTTGTTCTGTTAAGGCAATAAACACTTGAAAAAAAGCGCAAAAGATGGTAGAATAGATAATTGAAATATAATTTATTTAAAGAAAGAGGTTAAAAAAGATATGAAATTAGGTATGGTAGGTCTGCCGAATGTCGGCAAGAGTACCCTTTTTAATGCACTTACAAACGCGGGCGCAGAGTCTGCAAACTATCCGTTCTGCACTATTGAGCCCAATGTCGGTATAGTATCCGTCCCCGATGAGCGACTTGATGTTCTGGCTGATATGTACAAGCCCGAGAAGTTCACTCCTGCGACACTTGAGTTTGTTGATATCGCAGGTCTTGTAAAGGGCGCATCCAAGGGTGAGGGTCTCGGAAACAAGTTCCTGTCAAATATCCGCGAGGTGGATGCTATCGTTCATGTGGTACGCTGCTTCAACGATGACAACATCATCCACGTTGACGGAAGCATCGGTGCCGCAAGAGATATCGAAACGATAAACCTTGAGCTTATCTTCTCCGATATCGAGATACTTGAGCGTCGTCTTGACCGCACCAAGAAGCTGATGAAGGGCGACAAGAGCCTACAGAAGGAAGTGGACTTCCTTGAAGCTCTTATCGAGCATCTCAGCAACGGCAAGACTGCGAGAAGCTTCGACTTCTCCGACGAGGAGCGTGAGATCATCAAGACCTCGCCCCTGCTCTCCAACAAGCCCGTTATCTACGCAGCTAACCTCTCCGAGGCTGATTTTACAGGCGACATAAACAACAATGCAGAATACAAGGCTGTATGTGCTATCGCAGAGGAGGAGCATTCCGAGGTGCTGCCTATCTGTGCTCAGATAGAAGCAGAGATCTCTGATATGAGCGATGAGGACAAGGCGATGTTCCTGTCCGATCTTAATCTTGAGCAGTCGGGTCTTGCAAGAATAATCAAGACGGGCTACAGATTGCTCGGACTTATTTCCTACCTTACAGCGGGACCTCAGGAGGTCCGCGCATGGACTATCACCAATGGCACAAAGGCTCCTCAGGCTGCCGGTAAGATCCATACCGATTTTGAAAAGGGCTTTATTCGTGCGGAGATAGTTGCATTTGACGATCTGGTTGCCTGCGGAAGCATGGCAGCGGCAAAGGAAAAGGGTCTTGTCCGTCTTGAGGGCAAGGAATACGTTATGAAGGACGGCGACGTTACACTGTTCCGTTTCAATGTCTGATGGAAGCAGGCGCGCCGTTAGGGTGATGTATGAATAAGGTGATAAATGGAAATAACGTGAACCGTCAAAAGGTAGTGGGGCTGTTTGTGGCACAGGTCATCTGTGGTGTAATGCCCGTGCTGCTTCTGCTTGCGTTTGTGTTTTTTCATCTTTATAAGATACAGGTCGTTGCGATCATCTTTATTCTGCTTATCTTCGGCTGTAACATTGCCTATATGGTGCTGGGCAGACGTTACAATGTCCTGAATTCAGGCGTTAAGGGCGAGAAGCGACTGTACCGCGCTGTAAAAAGGCTCAACGGCAATAATATAATCTTCCGAAATCTTCCTGTGCGCTACAAGAGAGGCCGCTCTGAGCTGGATCTTCTTATCATCAGTCACAGCGGTGTGATAATCGTTGAGGTAAAGAACCACTCGGGCACTATTTCAGGCGGCTGGAAAAGCGACAAGTGGGTGCAGCGCAAGTTTTACCGTGACGGAAAGACCACCCAGCAGGAAATGGAAAATCCCATCAAGCAGATGCGCCGCCAGCGTGACATAGTAAAGAGCATACTCAATGCCGCAGGCGAGAACGTGTGGATCGACACGGTGCTTTTCTTCTCCTCTCCAAATGCCAAGCTGAGGCTGTCTTTGCGAGAGAACGATTATGTGTGTTCGAGTGAGGCAGAGCTTATCAGCTTTCTTGGCGAATACCATGGCGGCGAGGTGCTGTCGATGTCGCGCATGAAAAAGATCGCAGAGATAATAAAACAGGCGTCGGGAAATGCCTGATCTTCAAAAAATAACAGAACTCCGATAAGGCTTTTGGGCTTTATCGGAGTTTTTGTTTTTATAATGCGGTTTTGCGCGCTATTTGACAGAAAAAGTAAATATATGGATGCAACTCCCAAATGTTTTGTTGCATTTTCACAAAGCAAAAATGCGATAAAATCGTTGATGCGCAAAAATAAATGATGTAATTTTGCAGGATTTCCTGCAGTATTTTTTCAACAGCTTTCTACGTTGAAAGCTGTTGAAAACCGTGTTGAAAACGTTGATTTGTGAGCAATTAACCTCGTGTTTTCAACAAGAGCAGCGGAAAACGGCGGTATTATCACATTATTTTCATTTTTCTTCGTTGAAAACCATGTTGAATTCGTGGAAAAGCCACAGCTGTGGCATAATGCCCCGAAGCAGCTTAGCTGTTGGTTTTTGGTGTAGCATATCCGTGCAAAAACGAAATAAATAATACTTGTAGTATATTATTCGAGTATTATTCTTATTGTATTTGTAAAATCTGCGACATAGTGTTAATAATGCATAAAGGAGCAGACTTAACGGAATGTTTACGGAAAAAACGAGTGATTTCTGCTATAATATTCTGTGTTGTATAAGAGCAATAAAAGGTCTGTTATTGAAATATATTCAGCCTGAAATGTTGTTATTCGTAAAGGGCTGTATTATAAAAATAAAGGCCGCAGGAATACCTGCGGCACAGTGTTTAGTGAGGTAATATTATGTGGCGATTAGTAACAGAGCAAAGGGTCAACGAGGATGGAGTTTCATATACGGCATACGGTTTTGAATGCGGAGAATGCCGTATAAGCGATTTCAGCTCTGTTCGCGAGGAGGCGGAACGTTTTCTCGTAACATTGAATACCAACGAGGTATCAACGGTACATATTTTTGATGTTATAGAGGACTATTTTGCGTTGCTTTAAGCGATAGAAAAAGTACCGTCGCGGTTTCGTACTATGATCCCGTTGATCTCCAGACCGAGGATTATAGAGCATATCTCGTCATATTTTTTCCCTGTTTGCTCAATAAGGTCATCGTTTGTAACTGCGCCTTTGGTTATGAGATCGACTATCTCGGCTTCGTTTGTGTCCAGCTGAGAAATATCTATATCAGGTTCAGGCGGTTTTTCTTCCGTTTTTGCGACAGCAGGCTTTTCTGATGTTGCTGCGGTAGCGAGCGAGCTTTTTACCGCAATGGGCTTGTTGCGGCTCAGAGCATTCATCCACTGTTTTTCCTTTGATGCGAGCAGTTTTCTGAGTCTTGCTGCGCGCTCATCGGAGTCTATCAGTGCGCTGTATACATCGCATATATCGCAGACAGGCTTAGCTCCGCTGCGTATCAGCGTGGTGAGCCCGTAAAAGCGTTCTGCAAAGATATCCTGCGGAGGCACGCAAAGCAGCGTGCGCTTCTGATTCAGTGCGTGCTCTGCTGTGAGCAGTGCTCCGCTTCGCGAGGATGCCTCGGCAATGAGTGTCGCGCAGGAGATGCCTGCGATTATCCTGTTTCGTCGCTTGAAATAGCCCTGTGTAACGGAGGCATACGGCAGCAGCTCGGAGATAAGCGCACCGCCCGATTCCAGTACAGCGTTCTTGAGTTCCTCGTTCTCGCTGGGGTAGTTTACCGTAATACCGCAGCCGAGTACAGCAACGGTATATCCGCCGTTGTTTACAGCGCTCCGATGTGCGCAGGCATCGATACCGACAGCCATACCGCTGATTATCGCAATACCATCGTGTGCCATTTCGCTGCATAGCCTGTCGCAGACCTTTCTGCCGTATTCCGAGGGCTGGCGGGGTCCTACTACTGAAATTGCGGGAAGATCTTTAAGCGGTGCAAGGCTGCCCTTTACAAACAGTACTATGGGTGGATCGGGGATATTTCTCAGCAACGAGGGATACTCCTCGTCGTCAAGCGTTATTATGCGAATACCAAGCCTTTCACATTCGTTCATCAGCGAGCGCACCTCGCGTGTCCTTGTGCGTTCAACGCGCTGCTTTTCGGCAGCGGAAAGAGGACAGGTGCCGTCGCGCATGGCTTTTGCGGCTTCGACTGCCGAGCCGTATGTGGACAATATTTCAGCTGTGCGTGAGTTGTGCGGCAAAAGCACTAGCAGCAGCCACAGCCATACCTCGATATTGCTGTTCATATCAGGACCTCCTCATAGAAGCTGACCCTTTCAGCGGTTACGCGAAAGGGTCGATGTTATTGAATTAGACCTTGAGCACCATGCTGCCGTAAGCGGGCAGGGTGAGTCCGCCGAGCTCTACGTTGTTGCCTGTCAGAAGATCAACAGCGTTTCCGCCGCGGTTGAGGTTAAAGGTAAAGGGTGCGCCGTCAGCGTTGATAACAGCGATAAGTGTTTCATCGCCGCAGCATCTTTCAAATGCAAACTGGCGGTTTGTGAGCTGTACCTGTCTGTAGCTGCCGTCAGCGGCTGCGGGATGGTTCTTCTGTATCTCAGCGAGGGCAGCGATATGTCCTGTAAGGTCGAATACGCCCTCGTTCTTCATCTTTTCGAGGTCAAACTCGGGTCGAAGAACATCGTCGCTGTTCTGGCGCTTGTCGCCGAGCACGCCGAATTCACTTCCGTAGTAAACGGACGGGATTCCGGGCATCATGAACATAAGCGTGTAGATCGCAGGAAGCTGCTCCTTGATCTTAAGCATGGATGCGATCCTTGTGACATCGTGGTTGTCAACGAAGGTATAGAGATGCTTTCCGCGGTAGATGCACCACTGCTCGCTTCCGAACTGGCGGTTTATGGAGTACGCGATCTCGAACATATTCATCTCGTTGAAGCTGGAGAACAGGCCCTTGTAGCACTCGTAATTTGTAACGCTGTCAAGCATCTGATCGTTCATCCAGGTGTTGTAGTCGCCGTGGAGCGTTTCGCCAAGCAGGAAGAAGTCCTCGGACAGCCACTTGCAGTGACCGCGCAGCTCCCTGAGGAAATTATGGTCAAGGCAGTAGGCAACGTCAAGGCGCAGACCGTCAATGCCGAATTCGTTTTTCCAGCTTGTGATGCAGTCCTTGATATAATTTTTAACGTCGCTGTTGTAGAGGTTCAGCTTGACAAGCTCGTAGTGACCCTCCCAGCCCTCGTAGTAGAAGCCGTCGTTGTACGGAGAGTTGCCCTCGCGCACATGGAACCAGTCCCTTTTGCTGCTGCCGAGATTGTGCTCTCTTACATCACGGAAAGCCGCAAAATCTCTGCCTACATGGTTAAATACACCATCCAGCACTACCTTTATGCCATTTTCGTGAAGTGCGTCACATACCTTTTTGAAGTCCTCGTTAGTGCCGAGGCGGCGGTCTATTCTGGTGTAGTCGATAGTATCGTAGCCGTGAGCTACCGACTCGAATACAGGGCCGAAATATATTGCGTTACAGCCCAGCGACTTGATATGAGGGATATCGTCAATAAGTCTGAGTACAGCGTGAGATGGCTCTGACTGCTGATCGTTTACTCTTTCACAGCCGAAGTAGCCGATGGGATAGATGTGATAAAATACTGCGTTTTCATACCATTTCATAAAACGGGATTCTCCTGAAGATCAAATATACCTCATTCTGCGCACGCAGCACAGGTATGAGGTTTGGTTATAACTCGGTGCGAGTCTTTGCTTATTATACACCAAAACGCATAACGTGTCAAGTTTTTTTGTATAAAATAGACAAACAGAGCGCGAATAAATTGCACAGAACTGAAATTTTAAAGTTTTTCTATTGAAATATGTATAATGAAATGTTATACTTTAAATTAGATTGGAGTATTGTTTTTGGGCAATATGTGACACTGAATATCCAGACGTTGGGAGTGGTAAAAAATGCGTTGTAACAGCATAAAGAGAATTTTCGCGATCGTCGTGATGCTGGCGGTCTTGTTGTGCTGCCTGCCTCTGGGCACTGTTGCTTCTGCTAAGGGTGAAACTCTGCGTGTTGGTGTAAGCTCAGTGTTCGGCATAAATAAGTCCGGTAACCGATATGACGGCTTTGCTTATGAATATCTGAGCGCTATGCAGGTGAATACGGGGCACAAGTACACTTTCATAGAAGCTAAGCCCGACGAGCTCATGAAGATGCTGTCGGAGGGGCTTATCGATATCATACCCTGCGTAACAGAGGATGAGTACGACTACTGGGCTGAGAAGTATTTTGGTGCAAAAGCGCGCACTGTGGACGGAGATCCGATGCCGCAGCTTTGCAGCAGCTCTCTCATGAAAAAATACACTGCCATTTATGTAAATGAAAATGCGGAAGATGCTATCGGATTTTTTGATCTGGAGGAGCTTAACAAGGCGACTATCGGTTATATGTCGGAGTGCTCGGACCAGTATTTTCTTGACGGCAGATTTATCCGCGGCGAGATAGATATGGCGAACTTTGTTGCTTACGAAACTGAAGAACAGATGAAGAGCGATTTCGATTCGGGCAAGGTCGATGCTGTTGTTAAAAGCTGTTTTCATCCATGGGAGAATGAAAAGATAGTATATCAGTATTCCACAAGCGATTGCTATATGCTGGTCTCGGGAGAGGATACCGAGCTTAAGAACAAGCTTGATGTAGCGATAAATGCGATGTATATGACTGACAGCGACTTTGGCGCGGATATGTATGCTAAACATATCGAAAAATATGGCGCGTCGACATTTGCGTTCAGCAAAGCCGAGAAAGCATTTATTGAAAATGCTCCCGTAATAACGGTAGCTTATAACGACGGTGCAAGTGTCGTTGAGAGCTTTGATCCCGCAAGCGGACATATCATAGGCTATACTGACACTGTGCTGCGTCACATTTCGGATATGACAGGACTTACCATCAGGGTCAGAAGCTGTGATACTCTTGAGGAGTGCATAGCGCTGCTTGCTGATGGCGAGGCGGATGTTATCTGCGGCGGAGCGAATATGTACAGTGTTGCGGAATACGGCAGCTACAGCGTATCGTTCCCGTTTGCAACTATTCCGATAGTTACCATAGGAAGAGAAGACACTGCCCTTAAGGGCAATCTTAAGATCGCGATTCCTTATTACAGCGACAACATCAACGATTATGCCGTTGCCACATACACAAATGCCACGTTGCTCCCTTATGACAGTATTACAGAGTGTGTTGATGCTGTATGCGAGGGAGAGGCAGACATTGCCTGCTCCGATCTTTACGAGGCGGCATATATAATCGGTACGCAGCATCAGGAGCTTTCTGTCATTGATACCAGTACTACAAAGCATCTGGAATGCTTTGTGTTCAATCCTGAAAGCGTTGAGCTCCGTACGATCTTCGGAAAATGTATCGCGAGCCTTGGCGACCGCGAATGGGTACAGGCTTATTCTGATACTGTGGTAGCCGTAGGAACACTTCCTGCAAAGGGTATGATCTCTGCCGAAATAACCTATATTATCCTGGCATTGCTTGGTCTGGTGCTTATCGGAGTGGCTCTGCTGGTGATAATGACCTATACAAAGGCTAAGCGCACCGGAAACACAGATCCCCTTACAGGTGGCAGAAACAAGCACAAATTTATCGAGGACACGCGCAGGTTGTTTAAAAAGGATCCCACTGACAGATGGGCTATTGCGCTGTTCGATATCAACAAATTCAAGTTTGTAAACGATCGCCTCGGTTACGAGGAGGGCGACCGTATGCTGAGCCGTCTGTACAAGACAATAGCGGATGAGATGGAGGGCGATGAGGTATTCGCGAGAATATCCGATGACAATTTCGCTTGCACATTCCGCGCGGCACAGGATTCAGAGATAATCACAAGACTGAACACTATTTTCGCCGATTTTGAGCGTCGCAACAATATATTTGTAAAGTATTCCGTAATTTTCAGTGCAGGCGTTTGCCGCCTGATGGAGTGTAGGGACGCCAATAACGATATTGATGTCAATGCCGCACTGGACCGCTGTACCATTGCCAAAAAGACGCTGAAGGGACTGCACTATTCCTCTATTGCATTTTATGATGGAAAGATACGCGATAAGGCACTGCGCGAAAAGGATTATGAGAATATCATGCCGAGTGCACTGGAACAGCGTGAGTTTGAGTGCTATCTGCAGCCGAAATATGGTCTGAAGTCGCGCTGTATCGAGGGCGCTGAGGCGCTTATACGCTGGAACAGTAAGGAATTTGGCTTTGTTTTCCCGAATGAGTTCATCCCGATAAGCGAAAAGAACGGCTTTGTAGTAGAGCTTGACTTCTTTATTCTCGAGGAGGTCTGCAAGGCGATCCGCCGTTGGCTTGACGAGGGCAAGACCCCTGTTGTTATTTCGGTGAACCAGTCAAGGCTCCATCTGAATTACGACGACTACATCTGGCGTCTGCGCGAGATAGTGGACAAGTATGATATCCCATACAAGTACATCGAGCTGGAGCTTACGGAGAGCGTGTTTATGGAGAATGCGGACAAGCTCCTTGTTATCGCACGCAAGCTTCATGACATTGGCTTCAAGCTGTCGCTGGACGATTTCGGAAGCGGTTATTCGTCGCTCAATATGCTTAAGGATATCCCTGTCGACGTAGTCAAGATCGACCGCGAATTCTTCAACGGCACTGTAAATTCCGAGCGTGGACGCGCTGTAATATCTACGGTAGTGGATCTCGCTAAGAACCTTGATATGCAGGTCATCTCCGAGGGCGTTGAGACCATCGAGCAGGTGGAGTTCCTGACCGAGATAAACTGCGCTATGGTGCAGGGCTATTATTTCGCAAAGCCCATGCCCCTGCAGGATTTTGAGGCGCTCTGGCAGAAAGAGCTTGATGAGAAGGCAGAAAAGCTTGCAGACAGTGAGCAGTAAGACCATAAAAAGCGGCGGGAAGACCAATTCCCGCCGTATTGATTTAGAGGAGAGCTTATGAATATCGAATATCTTGAGATCGGCGGGATCCCCGCAAAGCTTTACAGGGCAGAGAATGCGACGGGAACGGTGCTTGCGGTGCATGGATTTGCGGGAAGCAAGGAAAGTGCTGCTATTGAGGGGCTTGCTTCGATCGTATGCGAAAGAGGGCTTAATGTAATTACTTATGATCTGCCTGCGCATGGTGTGCGTACCGAGTCTGCGGAGCAGCTTGCAGCAGAGCGCTGCATAGGCGAGATGCTTGCGGTGGAGAGATACATAGAGCAGAGGCTTGGCGGAGAGATGTATGCTTTTGCGACAAGCTTTGGCGGAATGTGCCTGCTTCACAGGCTGGAACAGGCAGCGGACAGATTTAAAAAGATAGTGCTGCGTGTGCCGGCTGTCAATATGGCAAGGTCGCTTGTTACAATAACTGCAATGACAGACAGCGAATTTTCTATGGAAAAGGCGAAGGAACACGGCTTTATAATACGCATGGCTAAGGAGTACCGTATTCCTTATCGCTTTTATGAGCAGCTTTTGCAGTTTCACTGCCTGCGTGAGAGTGGAAAGTGGAACAGCGGCAGGATATTTACTGTCTATGCGGAGCAGGACGAGCTTGTGGATGTTGCGGATACGGAGGAATTCCTGCGACTTAATCCTGCGATACGCTCGCTGTGCATCAAGGGTGCCGGACACCGTATGCAGAATGAGGCTCATCTCGCGCAAGCCTTGAATGCTGCGGCTGATTTTTTGACAGAATCGGTCTGACGGATGTAAAACCTCGCCATTTGTGCAAAAGGGCGAGGTTTTTTGCTCTTTTGCACAAAATTCATTGGTTTTCTTGACAAGCGCTTGGAGATTTAATATAATTATTATGTATAGGAATATTCTGATGTATCAGGAGGTGAGATGAGATGAGCGATGAGCAGGATATCAGGATAGAAGAACTGCAAAAACAGCTTGCTGAAGCAGAGCGGCAGATAAAATCACTTAAGCTTGCGGTGCGTGCGGAAAACCTCAAGGTGAGGATAGCTTCGGAATACACCAACTTTGGCCTGTGGGAATATGATATCGCAGACGACATCAGCTATCAGTATAAGAAGCTCGACGGGATCTACGAAACAAATCTCGACCCCATCGTGCATTTCAGAGACACCATTTTGGGCTGGGGCATCATCTATTCGGATGATATCCCTGTATTCAATAAAATGTGCGATGCGATGCAGCGCGGTGACAAGGAGATACGCTACGACGTCCGCGTGATAAATGATTACTGTGATATAGTATGGTTCAGATACGAGGGCAAGACCATCTTTGATGACAACGGTAATCCTGTCCGCATCGTTGGAAGAACGCTTGATGTCACCAAAGAAAAGGGTGGTATAGGTGCAAGCTCGGATGAAAGGCGCGATCAGCTGACTGGGGCACTTACGCCTGAAAGCTTTGCTGAGATAGTTCAGCAGCGTGTACAGGAAAAGAGCTTCAAAAATTCGGCACTCATGATACTTGGCATAGACGATTATGCAGGGATGTGCGAAGAAGGTAAATGCGATGCCGAGGTGCTGCAGCGCGCTCTGGCAAAGGTGCTGGAGTCGCAGAGCGCAGTGGAGCAGGGAAGCTTGCTGTGCCATGTCAACGATGGAATATTTGCGTTTTACATAAGGTTCAGTGATCTTCCGAACCTTAATGCGGTTGCATCAAGGCTTATCTTTAAATTCTATGATCAACATTATACCGACAATGACGGCGAGCATATAACTATAAGTGCAGGCGTTTCTGTGTTTAAGAACGTTAAGAGCTATGAGATCGCCTATAAAGAAGCTATGACAGCGTATGAGGCTGCCATTTCCAAGGGCGGCAACGGCTTTTTGATGTACAGCGCATCAATGGCACTGGAAAAGCGCAATTCTTACAGCGATTTCAATGCGGCGCTCAATGCTTCGGGCGCGGTCGGTGCGGAGGATATATACCAGCTTATCAATACCGCGCTCATCAATGAGGATGCGGGACCCGATGCGATAGCGCGTGCACTTCGCGAGGCGGGACGTTACAGCTCGGCAGGATATGTATATTTCTGTCGTTTTGGCGAAAACGGCGCAAACGACGATATCTTTATGCCGTGGAGCAGCAGTGGAAATCTTGAATACGACCCATCGCTTCCCGCGTTCAGACCTATGTATGACAACGAGCGCACAGCGCAGCTGCTTTCGGCGAAGGGTACAGATGTTATATACGCCACAAATGAAAAAGGCAACACGACAGACTATGGATTTGAGTTTGTGAATGGTGCTGTAAAAGCGGCGCTCTGCCCTGTTTTTGCCGACAAACAGGTAGTTGGTTATTTCGTTTTTGTGAACGACAGCATGACCGTATGGCAGGCTGCGGACAACACGATCTTCAGGATGCTGAGCGATACGATAAACGTGATGTTCACAAGCTATTATAAGAAGCTTAAGCATAATGCGAAAATGAGCTTTACAGATGCAGTCGTCGGCAATCTCGGACTTGAGGGCTTTACACTTATACCTGATACCTTCGTTGTGGAGCATGTCGGAGAAAATGCTGCCTATAACTATGGCCTTAAAAAGGGTGATGTCTGCTATAAGAAGATAAGAGGCTTTGACGAGCCTTGCGCTGATTGCCCTGTGCACCAGCTCGATGCAGGACAGCTTACGGCATCCTGTGCTTATTATCGCGAGAACGACAGCAGGTGGATAAATATTGCGGCATCTATGATAGAGACCTCTGACGGAGAGCGCATAGCGGTAAGTACGACAGATATCACAAGCTGCATCTCCAATATCCAGACGAGGGATACGCTCACAGGTGTTATGGGATTTGACCATTTCGCTGTGGACGCTATGCGTATGGTTGCACAGGACCCCGAGGGATGCTTTGTGACGGTGGTGAATATAGCAAACTTCCGCAGCCTTAATGAGCGCAATGGATATGAATTCGGAAATTCTGTCCTTATTGCCGTTGCGGATGTGCTGTCTGCCTCTATAAAGGGCGGCGAGCTTATATGCCGATCTGAGGGCGCGAGATTTGTTGCGCTTCACAGAGGTTCAAGCATATCGGATTACCACACCCGTCTTAAGCAGATGCTTGCAAGTGCGCAGCGCCAGGTGTCTGAAAAATGCGGAATACAGATATATCTCGTGGCAGGTGTTTATGAGCTTGGCATCGAGCATCTTGGCATGATGGCATCGCTTGACAGGGCGATAATTGCTCAGAAGACCGTCAAGGACAGAGCTTACTATACCGAGAACATGATCGCGGTTTATGATAAGGCTCTCAGCGATGAGATACAGGCAAGGCAGTATATCGAGGCTCACATGGTAGAGGCTCTTGAAAACAACGAATTTAAGGCGTTTTATCAGCCCAAGGTAAACACCGAAACGGGCGAGATCGAGGGCGCAGAAGTTCTTGCACGCTGGATAAGATCTGACGGAGAGATGATCTCTCCTGCGAGATTTGTGCCTGTATTCGAGCAGAATGGCTTTATCGCTGACATGGACTTTGCCATTTACCGTAATGCCATTGCAGATATAAGACGCTGGATGCGTGACGGAATCGATGTTCCGACGATCTCGCTGAATGTTTCGCGCCATCATATGCGCGACGAAAGCTTCCCTGACAAGATATGCGCGCTGGTGGATAACCTTGGTGTTCCGCGCGAAAAAATAGAGCTTGAGATAACCGAGAGTATGCTGACCGAGGATATGAACAAGCTCATCGATGCGATGAAGACGCTCAAGGATGCAGGCTTCAGGATATCGGTAGACGATTTCGGCTCGGGATATTCCTCTCTTAACCTTATCACGGTTCTCCCGTTCCATACGCTGAAGATAGACGGCGGTTTCTTCCTGAGAAACGAGCTTACCGAGAAGAACAAGAAGGTCATCACTTCTATCGTGGAGCTTGCAAAGAGCCTTAACTATCAGACCGTATCCGAGGGTGTTGAAACCGATGAGCAGGTAGAATTCCTGCGCGAGATAGGCTGCGATATGATACAGGGCTATTACTACTACAAGCCAATGCCCGTAAAGGACTTTGAGGAGCTTGTGAAAGACAGAAAAGCATAAAAAAAGACCTGTTCCGAAAAGGAGCAGGTCTTTTCCTATGTAGCGTAGATTTAGTTGCTGCGTTTTCCAAGCTTGATAAGCTTCACGATCGTCGGGCTGAGTACGAGGTTTACACCAAGCTCGATAAAGAAGTTGATGCCTACAAATACCACAAGAATACATATAAATGCATCTGTACCACCTGCAACCTCGTTTACATAGTCCATAAAGAAGGCAAGGCAACCAAGAATAAAGAAGCCTGTGTTCGTAATGGGTGCTATAACAGCGGCAACGAGAACGGCGACAAGCTTATTTTTGTTTTCAAGCAGCTTGTACATTACGCCTGCCATCATACCCGCCATAGTACCCTTTACAAGACAGGTAATAATAGTGGCAGGGATGTTGACGGCGAAGAACGGACCTGCGTCTATCAGCGTCAACGCGCCGAATACAAGACCGAGCCATGCGCCTGCTTTCCAGCCGTACATTGCAGCGCCCACCACGATAGGAACAAGCGCTATCGTGAACGAGAACATTCCTGCTCTTGCGACCATGGACGTCACTACCTGAAGTACCACGACTATTGCTGTCATTAGCGCCAGTCCTGTGATCTTCTTGACATCGAATTTGTTTGTGGTTGTGCTCATAAGAACTCCTTGCTGGCATTCGGATCCTTTAATTCCGATATGCCGCGGGTATATATTTACGAGGCTTTGCCTCGCAGACCCCATATTTGAAATAACTTTCTGTATAAAAACAGATAAATTTAACTAAAAGGGATTACTTGATATTCTTTTTATAGATATCCAGCAGACCTGTCATAATAAGGCTGCGGTCGAGGGTGAACTCGTGCTTGCACAGCGGCTGGATAACGGAGGAAAATCCGCCTGTTGCGATAACTGTGCATTTTTCGCCGAGCTCCTTTTCAAAGCTCTCGATCATGCCATCCACCATAAATGCAGTGCCGTACAGCAGTCCCGAGCGCATACAGTCTATCGTATTCGTGCCGATGACGGACTTCAGCGGTGGGTCGTTGTTTATGCTGATGAGCGGCAGGCTCGCGGTGCGGTTAGCGAGTGCCTCGATGGATATCTTGACGCCGGGGGCGATTATTCCGCCGACGAAAGCACCTGTCTTGTCGATAGCGAGCACCTTTGTAGCGGTGCCGAGGTCAATGACAACGGCAGGAAGCGGATAATGCTCCTTAGCGGCAACAGCAACGGCTGCCATATCCGCGCCGAGCGAAGCAGGCTCGTCTATCTTGATGTTGAGCCCTGTTTTTAAGCCGGGGCCTACTGTCAGCACCCTGCAGCCGCAGAGCTTTGTCACAGCCTCTTTCAGTTGCCCTGTAACAGGCGGTACGACAGAGGATATTATAGCGCCCGAAAAGTTCTCGGGGGAGTACTTGTACAGGTGTAGTATGTCGTTGATGATAATTGCGTACTGATCCGCCATGCGATAGCGGTCTGTGTCTATTCTTGATTCAAACAAAAGCTTGTCGCAGTCATCAAATCCGCCTATGACGGTATTTGTGTTGCCAACGTCGATCGTGAGTATCATTGGAATTACCTCTTTATTTAATTAGTTCATATACTCTCCGCTGTATTCGAGGAGTGTAACGCTCTCAACGCCCTCAACGGCATTGAAGCGGCTGATGTAGCTTGTGTCGTTCTTCTTTATTTTGACCTCAACAGTAAGCTCTATACTGTTGCCTGCCTGTGTCTTGTTCTTCAGCTTGTACTTGATAGCGCCGAGGATACCGTTTACGTTGACCTCTGTTTCAGCGGTGTAGCGCACGATGAGCAGGTAGCTCTTGCGCTCCTTCTTGAAGATGGTGAGCAGTATGTAGATAACGCCAATGACAACGGTACCCATAATAGCCACCATGTAGAGCTGAGCGCCTGCGGTGATACCTGCGGCAATACCCCAGAACAGGAAGCCGATGTCAAGCGGGTCCTTGACTGCTGCGCGGAAACGCACGATAGACAGCGCACCGACCATACCGAGCGACAGAACTACGTTTGCGCTGATGGTCATGATGATGAACGAGGTAACTACTGTTGTGAGCAGCAGCAGGATATTGAAGTTATCGCTGTACACAACACCGCGGTAGAAGAAGCGGTATATGAGATAGATGATAACGCCGCACAGTGTAGCTGTCAGCAGCGTGCAGATGATAGTTGTAACAGACAGATTTGCGAACTGCTCGGAAACATTGAAGCTGTCGCCGAAGGCTGCCAGCATATCGTCAAGCTTTGAGCCCATTGTAAGATTTTCAGATACCATGCGATTTTACCTCCAATAATTTGTCGCTGCATATTATGTACTTAGAAACCGACTGCCGCGGCGCGTTGAGTCCCTGGAGCACAGCCTGTATGCTCATCGGCAGGTAGTTGTCGAATTTCACCTCAAGTATTATCTCCTTGTCGTAAATGCGCGAATACATCGCATTTTCGGAGAACATATCAATTGTATTATAGCAAGTGGAAAGCTTTTTGTCAAACGTGATACGGACATTTCCGTGCGGATAGACCAGAGCCTCTCTGACGTAGTCAACGATTATCTTCGGCTTCAGTGCTGATACAAGGTTTGAGCGGTAGTATTCGCCGAAAACGTTCTCGTCCCAGTCGTGCTCCGCCATAAACGAACAATCGCCCTTCAGCAGCGCCTTATACTGTTCGTCAGTAAGCCGTCCCGACAGCTTTGATACATACTCGTCGTCCTTGTGCTTTGCTTCAAGCGTTATGCGCGAGGGGTCGAGGTTATAGCTGCGTATGCGGAATTTTCGCCTTGCCGCCATACCGTTTATCTTGTCGTTGTAGCCGCTGCCGTAGATGTCGTCAAAATACAGGCTGGTCACGCGGTACTCGCCATTCGTGCTGTTTTTATCGTGATACATCAGTGGCGTGAGCTTTGCCAGCAGCAGGCGGTACGTACCCTCGTTTATCATGAACTTCAGCTCATGACGGAGGTGTCTGCCCCCCGAAAGCTCCCTTTCAGGCTTTAGCGGAAGCAGCGTCTTCATTTTGCCCAGTCCTAACATCTGAAGCCCCCTTTCCTAATTTATTACAATATAAATATACTATATCATATTTTTAAAACGATTACAAGCATCTTTTTTGTATAATAAGTAATTTTATAACAAAACGTTGATTTATTGCCTGCTTTTTATAGAGAAAATTTGAAAAAAACTCTTGACAACGGTTTTACAATCATGTATAATAAATTATTGTTGACAGTTGTGTGCGGACAAACTATGTCCTCACGCAGATTTTAACCGATTAAAGAAGGGGGTTTTTGAAAATGAAAAGAACTTACCAGCCTAAGAAGCTTCAGAGAAAGCGCGAGCACGGTTTTATGAAGAGAATGGCTACAAAGAACGGCCGCAAGGTTCTCGCTCGTCGTCGTGCTAAGGGCAGAAAAAAGCTGACTTACTAATCTGATCGCAAACCTATGTCTGACCTCAGAAAAAGGTATGTTGTGATCAAGAAGAACCGCGATTTCGGCTTTCTTTTTAAAAAAGGAGAAAGCATTGTGACCTATGCCTTTGTCTGCTATGTTAAAGAACGGCGCGGCGATGCCAACCGTCTGGGCATAGTGACAGGCAAAAAGGTCGGAAATGCGGTGAAAAGAAATCGGGCAAGGCGGGTAATAAGGGAAGCCTTCCGCCTTTTTGAGCCGATTTTGAAAGAAAAGACACAAAAGCGTTACGACTTCATTTTCGTTGCAAGGAGCAAGACGCCCGAACAAAAGTCGGGAAAGATCCTGTCCCTTATGAAAAAGAACATTCTGTCAAAGCTGTCATGAAATTTTTGTTTTTAGGAATTATCAAGCTATACAGACTTACGCTGTCAAAGATCTTACCGCCGTGCTGCCGCTTTAGACCAAG
>JAZQEQ010000007.1:0-3435 GCA_045539055.1 Oscillospiraceae bacterium
GATACACACATCTCCAGCGTGCTCAGCCTATTACTTTCGGTCACCACATGATGGCTTATGCTCAGATGCTTCTGCGTGACATCGAGCGCTTTAATGAGATCGCGGCAAGAATGAACGTCTGCCCTCTCGGCAGCGGCGCACTCGCAGGAACTACCTACAACATCAATCGTCATAGAACTGCTGAGCTTCTTGGAATGAATGCGCCTATGGTAAACTCGCTTGACGGTGTTTCCGACCGTGACAGCTGCATCGAGCTTGCTTCCGCTATCGCTATCTGCATGATGCACCTTTCTCGCTTCTCTGAGGAGATAATCCTGTGGAGCAGCTGGGAGTTCAAGTTCATCGAGCTTGACGACGCTTATGCAACAGGCTCCAGCATCATGCCACAGAAGAAGAATCCTGATGTTACAGAGCTTATCCGCGGCAAGACAGGCAGAGTTATCGGCGATACCGTTACACTGCTTACAATGATGAAGGGTCTTCCCCTTGCCTACAACAAGGATATGCAGGAGGACAAGGAGGCTATCTTTGTCGCGGTGGATACACTGAAAATGTGCCTTATTCCCTTTATCCCCATGCTCGAAACAATGACACTGTACAAGGACAATATGCGTGCGGCAGCAGCTCGTGGATTTATCAACGCAACTGACTGCGCTGACTACCTCGTTAAAAAGGGTATGCCCTTCCGTGACGCGTATAAGATCACAGGCGGCCTTGTTGCACAGTGTATTAAGATGAACACGACTCTGGAGGAGCTTCCTCTGGATATTTACAAAATGCAGACAGAGCTTTTCGACGAGGATGTTTACAAGGCAATCAGCCTCGATACCTGCGTGAAGGAGCGACTCTCCTTCGGCGGTCCCTCTCCCGAAAGCGTTAAGAAACAGATAGAACTTACTAGAACAAAACTGGAGGCACTTCACAATGGTTAAGGTTTACATAGACGGTCAGGAAGGCACCACAGGTCTTAAGATTCTGGAGCGCTTCGCAGGCCGTAACGATATTGAGCTTCTGCGTATCGACGAGGACAAGAGAAAAGACCTCGACGAGCGTAAAAAGCTTATAAACAGCTCCGATTTTACTTTCCTCTGCCTGCCCGATGCAGCTTCAATAGAGGCAGTTTCGCTTGCAGACGACAGAGTGCGCATAATCGACGCTTCCACAGCGCACAGAACTAACCCCGACTGGGCTTATGGTTTCCCTGAGCTTTCTCCCGAATTCCGTGAGAAGATAAAGAACTCTAACAGAGTTGCAGTGCCCGGTTGTTATGCAAGCGGATTTGCTTCGATGGTATACCCTCTCGTGAAGCTTGGTATCCTCCCTGCTGATTATCCCGTTTCCGTTCATGCAGTTTCAGGATACAGCGGCGCAGGAAAGAAAGCGATCGCAGTGTATGAGAGCGAAGGCAGACCTGCTGACTACGACAGCCCCAGACAGTACGCGCTGACTCAGCAGCACAAGCATCTTCCTGAAATGCAGAAGATATGTGGTCTTGAGTATGCGCCTGCGTTCAATCCGCTCGTGTGCGATTATTTCAGCGGTATGGTAGTATCGCTTCCCATCCACACAAGACTGCTCACAAAGAAATACAGTGTTGCTGATGTGAGAAAAGCACTTACTGAATACTACGCAGGCAGCACTTTCTTAAAGGTCATGCCTGAGGGCGAGCCTGAAGACGGATTCATCGGTGCAAGCAATCTCAGCGGCACAAATAATATGGAAATCTTCGTGAACGGCAATGATGACAGAATGATAATCTGCTCACGCCTTGACAACCTTGGCAAGGGCGCAAGCGGCGCTGCTGTTCAGTGTCTTAATATAATGATGGGCGTTGATGAGACAACAGGTCTTGTCTGATGTCCATGAAAGGAACGACTAAAATGGTTAAATTTGAAGGATACAATTTTGTAGACGGCGGCGTTTGTGCTGCTGAAGGCTTCGCAGCTTCAGGCGTTATCGCAGGCATCAAGGCTGGCAACACCACAAAGCGCGACCTCGCTCTTATCTATTGCGCTGAAAAGTGCAAGGCTGCCGCTCTCTATACCACAAATAAGGTAAAAGGTGCGCCTATCTTAGTTACAAAAAAACACCTCGAGGACGGCTTTGCGCAGGCTGTTATCGTAAACAGTGGCAACGCAAACACCTGCAACGACAACGGCATCGAGATCGCTGAGCAGATGTGCGAGCTTGCTGCCGAGGCTCTTGACATTGACGTGAACGATGTTATCGTTGGCTCGACAGGCGTTATCGGTCAGCCTCTTTCCATAAAGCCTATCAGGGATCGCATCCCTACTCTCGTAAAGGAGCTTTCTCCCAAGAAGAGCAGCGAGGCTTGCGAAGCTATCATGACTACCGACACACGCAAAAAGGAGATCGCTGTTGAGTTTGAGATAGATGGCAGAAAGTGCCACGTCGGTGGCATCTCCAAGGGCAGCGGTATGATCCACCCCAATATGGCTACAATGCTCGCTTTTATCACTACCGATGTTGCGATCAAAAGAGAGCTGCTTGAAAAGGCACTGCGCAAAGTCAACTCTCTCACCTACAACATGGTAAGCGTTGACGGCGACACTTCCACAAACGATACTCTTGTTCTGATGTCCTCGGGACTTGCAAAGAATTCCGAGATCATCTGCGAGGATAAGAACTACGAGATCTTTGAAAATGCGCTGTATATGGTAATGGTAAACCTCGCGCGTGAAACAGCACGCGACGGCGAGGGCGCAACAAAGCTTCTCGAGTGCATCGTAAAGGGCGCACCCGATGAAACAACCGCAAAATCCGTTGCAAAGTCTGTTGTATGCTCTAGCCTCGTAAAGGCTGCAATGTTTGCGGCTGACGCAAACTGGGGACGTATCCTCTGTGCTATCGGCTACGCTGAGGGCGATTTCGACATCAGCAAGGTTTCTGTCGAGCTTGCAAGCGAAAAGGGCAAGCTTACTGTTTGCGTAAACGGCGCTGGAATAAGCTTCTCTGAGGATGCAGCAAGCGAGATTCTCGGCGAGGACGAGGTAAAGGTGCTCGTTGATCTTCACAGCGGCGACGCAAGTGCTATCGCATGGGGCTGCGACCTTACATTTGAATATGTTAAGATCAACGCTGAATACAGAACTTAAGAGAGGAAATACAAATGCATATAGATTATGATGTAAGAGCCAATGTCATGATAGAGGCTCTCCCCTATCTTCAGAAATATCACGACAAGGTCGTAGTGGTAAAATACGGTGGCAATGCGATGACCAACGACGAGCTCAAGCAGGCTGTTATGAGTGATATCGTGCTGCTTTCTCTTGTAGGAATCAAGATCGTGCTTGTACACGGCGGCGGTCCTGAGATCAACGCGATGCTGAAAAAGACCAACAAGGAGAGCAAGTTCATCAACGGTCTGCGCTATACCGACGAGGAAACTGTTGACATCGTGCAGATGGTGCTTGC
>JAZQEQ010000008.1:0-2713 GCA_045539055.1 Oscillospiraceae bacterium
GATCACAGCCTCCACAAGCACAATGGAAGTAAGATCCAGCAGCGATGATATGCCCGCTATCACAGAGGCTGACAAGGCAGCAGGCGAGGAGCTTGCTTCCTTTGATGACGTATGGGGCGGCAACGAGCTGGCTCAGACCATCTACAACAACGAGAAGAAGGACGCTGTTCCCCTCGTTAATCCCGAGGCAAAGGACCTGTTCGGCAAGGATCTGTTCGGTGCTTCCGAGGATACAGATATCGACCTCAACGGCGCATTCAACCAGCCCGAGGAGAACGATAACGTTACCGAGATAAAGCCCCTTGACGTTTCCGATATCGCTGACGCTAAGTTCGACAACAGCTTCGACAATGACCTGCTGGCTCAGACAATGCCCTCCGGCTCTATGGAAGGCATGGACGATGCCCTGCTTGAGGCTGTAAAGGCAGCCGAGGCAGCATTCGCAGTACAGCCCACCAACAACGACCTCTCCGACCTCGACATGGATGAGCACGAGGAAGAGATCGTTGCAAATACAGAGGATGAGCTTATGAAGGCTCTGCGTGAGGCAGAGGAGGCGCTCAACAGCCTCGCTCCCGTAGAAGACAGCTCCGCAAACAACGATACCGTCATCACATCCGACTCCTCCGCAGGCAGCGACCCCTGGGCAGACCTGCAGAAGCAGTTTGAGGCTATGGAGCAGTCCGGTAACTTCGGCGCAGCAGAGGAGCCTGCAGCTCCCGCAGCTTCCGAGGATCCCGCAGCTCCCTCCGCAGATGACGCGGCTATCTGGAACTTCGGCTCTACCGAGTCCGACGATGATATGAGCGGCGACATGAGCGGTGATATGTTCGGCGGCTTCGGCGGATTTTAACTGATCCGACAAAAGCTCCTTACGGGCTTTCCACAATTAAATGATCCAGAGCCGAACGCTGTTTCGGCTCTGTTTATTGAAAAAATCAGATTTTCAGGCGAACGAGAAAGTGCCGACGCAAGCGGTGCTGTATCGGCAGTCTGCTTAATTAAAAGGTGTTTTTATGATAGAACTCAACACAAGCGAGCTTAAGGAAAAAGCAAAAGAGCTTCGCGCAGGCGATAAGGTGCTGCTGAGCGGCACGGTGTACACCTCGCGTGACGCGGCACATAAGCGCATAAAGGCTTGCATGGACAACGGCGAGCCGCTCCCCTATGACCTTGATGGCGCAGCGATATATTACGCAGGCCCTACCGCCGCAAAGGACGGCATGGCAATAGGCTCATGCGGCCCCACCACTTCCAGCAGGATGGATGTGTATTCGCCGCTGTTCCTCGATAAGGGGCTTTCCGCAATGATCGGTAAGGGCGAACGCAGCGACGCAGTGTGCGATGCAATAGAACGCAACGGCGCAGTGTATTTCTGCGCAATAGGCGGCGCAGGCGCTCTCGCCTGCAAGTGCATAACCGAGTGCGAGGTGATAGCCTTTGACGACCTCGGCTGCGAGAGCGTGAAGCGACTGAATTTCGAGAAGTTTCCGCTGATAGTCGCAATAGATTGCAAGGGTGGAAACCTGTTCAAGTCAGGTAGAAGCCAGTACGCAAAATAGACAACAAGACCGCCTCTGCCGCAAGCAGAAGCGGTTTTCTGCTGATATCGTTTTCATGAAAAAACGCGCTGCAAAGCCGAATTTTGCAGGTTTTTTATTGTTTTTTTGCATAAATGCGATATACCCATTTCATGAAAAACGTAAGTCTTTTTCTCACAGTGCCGTTTTTTGTTGACAAAAATCGTGCCCCGTGTTATAATTATTCTAATCAAAAGTTTAGTATTTAAACCATTGCAGATCAAGTAAATGTGGTGACTATGGCAGATCTTTCTTCAGTTACGGACGAGCAGCTCGCAAGCGTCGGATTCAATGCCGACAGCGGTGAAAAGACCGCTGAGCTTATCTCACGATACAGCAGCACGGTGTTCGCGGCTGCTGCAAAATATGCAGGCTCGGCTGACTATGAGGAGCTTGTGTCAGACGGCATGGTCGCACTGCTGAACGCGATATCCCATTATGATGAGAATAAGGGCAGCTTCGCGGCGTTTGCTTCGGTGTGTATCTCGAACGGGATGAAAAACACGGTAGACCGCGCAAACCGCAGAAAGGCAAGACTTGATACTGAAACGGAGCTTGAAAAGCTTACCGATACATCGCCCTCACCCGAGGAGCTTGTGATACTCCGCGAGAGCACGAGCGAAATGAGCGATAAGATGAATATACTGCTCACGGCACTTGAAAAGAGATGCCTTGACGGAGTGATACTCGGACTGAGTTATGCGGAGATCGCAGAAAGGCTCGGTATAGAGAAAAAATCGGTGGACAACGCTGTCGCAAGAGCAAGAGCAAAGCTGCGCGCAGAGTTCCCCGACATGATATGATATTAAACAAATTAGCAAAAATGGCAAGCACGCACGATCGAAGTGCCCCAAAAACAATAAAGCTTACATTTTCGATGGATCTGACAGGATTTCCGCGATAGGAGCGTTTCAGGCCAGGCGAAGCGACGCTTTGCAACCTGATTTTACCCGATGGCAAGCACGCACGATTGAAGTGCGCGGATTTGAGATAGATTTTCAGATAGTTTGTGCAGATCTGAGCGCAGGCGGGCTTTGTGCCCGTCAAGCGGGGAGCTGTGCAAAATAGCGGAAAATTCTTCTCAAAGACGTGTGCTGAGAGCGGGCGGGATTGACATAAATATATGACCCGGT
>JAZQEQ010000009.1:0-12630 GCA_045539055.1 Oscillospiraceae bacterium
TACGATCCGACTTGTATGATGAGGTACTCGCCGTTCCACATAAACACCGCATTCGTGAACGGCTGTCCGTCTATTGCAAGCTGCCCGGAGAGGTCTGTCAGAGTGCCGCTTTCAAGGTCGTATTTAAGCAGCTTTGACGGAGCTTCTCCCTTTGTCGGGGTGGAGTAATAAACGCAGCCGTCTATCACCGCATAAGATGTGAACTTTTCAGCCAATTCCACCTTTTCGGTAACACCGCTGACTAAATTATAGCGGTATAGCGACTTGAAGTTATTGCTGTGTTCCATCGAAATAGTGTAGTACAGCCAGTCCTCGTACAGAAAA
The DNA here is from genome assembly GCA_045539055.1 of Oscillospiraceae bacterium. GTDB lineage: Bacteria > Bacillota > Clostridia > Oscillospirales > Ruminococcaceae > CAG-115. Next base: position 325 of record JAZQEQ010000009.1, read on the forward strand.
TAATCACCCTGTCCGTACTGCGTTTTTGTGAGGTCAACATCAGGCGTAGGGAGTTTATGATAGCTGCCGCTTTCGATGTCGATTATCATGGTATTCGGGGTGTAGTCTGTCATGAGCGTAGGCAGGTCATAATCGTAGAACGGCACTATCGCCAGACCGCGATGTACCGCCATCACTCTGCCGTAGTTTTCAGCAGAAATTCCGTGCGTCATAGCATTACCCATAGTCGTCTGATAGGTGCACAGCTCGGTGAATTCCGTACCGTCAGCCTTGGCACGGATTAGCTTGTAGTATTCCTTTTCGTCCTCCTGCACATACTCAGAAGCGGAATAATACACATATCCGCCGCTCATGCAGATATTCGCATCATAGAACACGCCCTCTTTGGTGGCGGTGCAGTATTCGTTGCCGTCATGGGTACATTCGGGCTTTGCGCAGAGGTACACCGCCTTTCCCGTAGCCTTGTCGTAATAGCACAGCGACAGCAGGAAATGGTCGATATTGCGGTAAAAGCCGTCCTCGGTCTCCATGATAGCATTTCCCCAGATGTCAGAGGGGTTGCCGCTGATGTAGTCGGGGTATTCTGTTTTGCTCTCCGAACAGGCGGTGAGGGAGAGGGCGGCACAGATGGTTAAGATGATAGATATTGCTTTTTTCATAATGCTCCTTCGTTTTCAAACTTGTAAAGCTCAGTCCATTCGACACTTCCTGAAATTATATCAGAAACAGGACTGAAAACCGTTTTTTCATCGGTCTGGATATACATATTACCATCCAGAATACTTATCAGGAATGTACCCTCCCTCTCGTATGCAAAGCTTGTCAGCATCTCGCCCTCGGGCGTAAAGATGTATACTTTCATATCCGTTTCCATATATGGATGTCCGTAAAAGCCATGCTCCGAAAAATAGATATACTGCCCGTCGTGCATTATGTCAGGATCAGCGTAAGGGGACATAGCGATAAGTGTCTCGCCGTTATCTGTGTATTCTTCGTATTCTACCAGCTTATCGGAAAACTGCTCCGCAAGCGTTGTGGTGTTGGTTTCGGGATCGTAGATGTATATCTCCCACCGAATATCTCTCAGCATATCGGCTGAATACGCATACCACAGCTTGCCGTCAACGATAGTGTATCTTATCAGGTCTGCGTCAAGCTCTATGTCGAATGCTTCTTTCAGGCTCTCTGCAAGAGGGAGTATCTCCTCCTCGCCCGTCTTTATGTTATAGCGGCGGAATTCACTGTCCGTATAGTAATCCTTGAACTCCACCTGATAATAAAAATAGTCACCGTCTGCCTTTACATAAATAGGTCCCTGTGTTTCTTCCCTGTCATATTCCGTCAATAGCTTATACTTGCCGCTTTGCAGGTCAACTATCACAGTGCCGCATACTCCCGCTGCCGTTCTGTCGTTCGATGAAAGTGTGTACGGGATGAATGCATAGCCCCTGTGTATCACCATAGTTCTTGTGTCGCCATGCAGGAAAACTGCTGCATTGTTGTTTCCGCTTGTCTGCATATAGGTACATACCTCTGTAAGCTCCGTTCCGTCCAGGGAAGCTTTCAGCAGCCTGTAATGCACTTGCTCGCCGTCTGCCTCGGTCACTGCGGCATAGATATATCCGCCGTACATCACAGTATAAAGTGATCTGAAGGTCTCGCTGGTGGCGGTGCAGAATTTATCTCCGTCATGGGTACATTCGGGCTTTGCACAGAGAAAGATATTGCTGTCAGTAGCGTTGTCGTGATAGCGCAGTGCAAGCGTTCCGAACTGAGTTGCGTTATAGTAATAGCCGTTCTCGGTCTGCATTATCTGATTATGACTTGCAGCGCCGAGGTTGGTGTTTACACAGTCCTCCATCGGTATCTCCTCCGCACAGCCTGCGAGCGTCAGCGCAATACACGCCGCTGAAATTATTGATATAAGCTTTCTCATAAATATCACTCCTTTAACTGCATTGTAACCGACAGAAATAAAAAAATCAACCGCTTATGCAGAAGTGGTCAAAATTCCTACACAAGCGGTTAGTTTTGTTTCACAAAACTTGCATTATTACCTTTTGCGGTCGGAGCGACCGCAATTTCTTTCAGAAACCGTGTAATAATGCATACATCAAATTAGTTATACATTTATAAGCACTTCAATATGAAATACTCCGTCCTCGGAAGTAATATTCACATCGCCGCCGCAGCGCTTTGCGGTGTCCCTGATCCTCATAAGCCCGAAACCATGAGCGGTGAAGTCCTTTTTGGTGGTAACTATCCTCTCGCCCCTGCGTTTCAGCTCGCCCTCAAATGGGTTTTCGCATGAGATATACAGCATATCGTGCTGCTTGCTGATGCTGACGGAGATGCGCTCTCCCACCTTTACAGCCTCAATAGCGTTATCGAGGATGTTGCCGAATATCGTGCAGAGGTCGTAGTCCGAAATGCTGCAATCAAGCAGTAGGCAGCTCACCTCATATTGAATAGCCGCACCCTTTTCCGCAGCCTGTTCCGTCTTTTTGAACAGCAGAGCGTCCAGCACATCTCGGCCCGTCTTGACGGGCATTGCGGCGAGGTCGGTCTGCTCCTGCACCTCTGAGATGTAGCGTTTCGCCTGCTCAATGTTGCCTGTTTCGATAAGCGCATTTATCGCAAGCAGGTGGTTGTTGATGTCGTGACGTATCTTTCGGCTCTCGAGGTAACGACGGTTTATCTCGTCGTAGTATTCCTGCTCCGCTTTCTGGGTGAGCTGTGCAGACCTCCTCGAAATGCTGCGCACCGCCGCTGTCGCCATAACGACAAACACCACCGCAGCAAAGCCGATGAACAAGGGAAGTCTTGATGTCGCCATTCCGAATATATCCAAATTCAGATAGCGGATGAAGAACCTCTCAAAGCTGAAGAACGACAGAACATTTATCTCGCTCAGGATATCTGAGATACCTGTCACGGCAAAGACTATCTCGGCACAGATAACTCCGCCGATAACAAGCAACGAAACGGCTTTCCGTTTGCCCTCGGTCGAAACGATGACAGCCGCCGCAAACAGGACACTAAGCGCACCGAGTACCTTGAAAGCTATCATGCAAGCCACCAGCGCACCTGCATTTACCATATACGGACAGCTTTTGAAGCTCTCCATAGACTGCACGGCCGCATCCATCGGCGGAAGTCCGAGGAAATTAGCTGTCAGTATGCAGTTCCCGATATACATTGCCGCTGTGCCGATAACAGTGATAAGTACGGGCGAGAGGATACCTCTGCGGCGAGCACCGCCCTCGTTGCGGACTACAGTCAGCGACAACACCGCCACAAGCACAGCAAGGATATCCGTTATGCGGTGGCTGATTAAGGCGAGATAGCCGTCATCTACCACAGGGGTGAGGATTATTCCCGAAAGCCCGTAGAAATCCTTCTGCGTTTTCACGATGTTTCCGACAATTCCGCTGTCCTCTTTGTAGATGGAAATGTCGGACAGGAACTCCGAGCGGCTTGCTATATCCGCAACATAATCCTGATACCCGTCAAGATATTCAAGATAGGAAAGAACTTTATTTCGGTCTGCAATATCAGCGGATAGCTTTTCTGAAAGCCTCTCCGTATCCGAGGAATACTCTTTGATACACTTATTGTAAAGCTCCAGCGCATGGTTTTTGCGCTCCTCTGAAGTAAGCTCCACCCATCGCGAGAGAGCCGCTGTATCGTTCTCCTGAACATACACCACAGCCGCCTGATAATCATATAACAGTTCAACTTCGGTGGCGATCTCCTCATAGCTTTTCGTGATGAGCTTTGTACGGCTGCGCACAGAGGATATGCTCGCAGAGCTTGTTCCGCCGTAGATGTCACGGCTCTGAACTATCTCCGCACCGCACACCGAGGTGTAGTATACAAAGAAATTCACCAGCACCACCGTAAGCACCATAAGCACAGGAAAGGCGAGGTTTTTAAGCTGTGTTCTCATTTTCCACCGATCCTTTTCATTACGGCGCACATCACATTTTTTCTGTTTCTTCTGCTGAGAGGAACGATGCTCTCGTCGCACATGGTAACAGTGTCGTTATTGATGCGCTTTATCTTTGAGATATTGACAAACACCGACTTGTGGACTTCCACGAAATCCTCACCAAGAAGCTCAGCAAACCTGCCGATAGGACGAGCGTCCTCAAGCTCCGCAGTATCTGTCTTTATCAGAGAGCAGCGCCCCTGCGACTGCGCAGACACTATGCTGTTAAGCTCTATTATCTCGGTGCTGTCCTTTGTCTGTATCGCGATAGTCGGGCGGCAGAAATGCTCCTTCCACAGCTTGCCGAGAACTTTGGGCAGCTTTTCATCGAGGTTCTTTTTTACCACAAAGCCGTAGGCTCCCACATCATAGCCGTCGATAGCCCGGTTCTCAAGGCTGGTGACGAAGATGACAGGCGCAGAAATGCTCTGCTCACGAAGCTCTGCTGCGATATCCATTCCGTCCTCACGACTGCCGAGGTTTATGTCAAGAAATATGACATCGTATCCGTTGCCGAGGCTCTGTATAAGCTCAGCTCCGTTATCAAAGCAGAAGAAATCCGTTTCAATATCCTTTTCGGAAAAGAACTCCGCCACTCCGCTTTGCAGCTTCTGCTGAAAGGAAAGCTCGTCCTCGCATATTGCTATCTTCATCATCTCACCTCCGATCGAAAAACACAGCTTTATGACCAGTCCTCTTTTCCGTCCCTGTGCTGCTTCAGGGCAGCGAAGCGAAGAAGCTGCTTGCGCGAAGATATGCCAAGCTTGCTGTAAATGTTCTTGTTGTGATATTTGAGAGTGTTTTCAGTGATATGCAGGATCTCTGCGATCTGCTTTCCTGTCTTTCCCGAAAGATACAGCTCGTAAACTCTGTATTCGGCAGGAGTAAGCATACTGAGATTCTCCACAAAAAAGTTATATTCCTCGGGAACGATATCCTCCTTATGCTTTTCAGCAAGTCGGTCTATCTCACTTTTGGCAAGCTCATATTTTTCAGCCGCCTTTTCGTATTGCTCCTTCGCTTTACGAGCCTCTTCCTCTGCATATCGCTTTGAGCTTTCAAGCTCGTCAAGCTGCTGCTCGTAGTAATTGTCCTTTTCTTCAAGGAATGCGAAAAGGTCGTCTATCTCGCGGATGCGAAGCTGCTCGCCATAATCTTCCTTTGCTTTGACCTGCTCTATCTTTTTCAGGATGGGAGAAACATAATTCTTGCTCGTGAAAACGCAACAGACGGCAGCAAGGACTGCCGCGATAAGAAAAATCAGCAGAATATTTAACTGTCCTTTACGCAAAAAGCTTTCATACTGCGTTTTCGGAAGCATAACAGCAACATTGAAAGTTTCTTTGCCAAGCGTTATCTCCTCTGTTAGTCCCACACATTTTTCATTACCGAAATCAAACAGCTGTGAATCGTTTTGATCTGTGACATTTAACCCGTTCCCTATGTTATTGTACCTACCTGAGCTGAATTGCCCCGAATAAGTACCATTATTCTCATCAAGCAGGCCGCAAACCTCGCCACCCCAGCGTCCGTCCTCAGTCTTGTATGACAGCTGAAACAAAAGATCATTTATTTCAAAACCGCAGATGCCGATGATATTATCGTTATAATTCCTTATCGGAACATAAATATATCTTGCCCTTTCCCATGTATCGGGAATAGTGACAGCAGTACTTAAAACATAGTGCGTTCCGCCCGAAAAGGTTTCATTGCAATGATCAAAAAAGTCGGTACTGCTTTCGTTTTTCCAGCCGCTGTGAAAGTTTATTCCTCTACTTTTTCCTGTTGAGAACGAGCCTCTGTAAATAGAGAAGTCGTTGTTTACGGTATTTTCAGAAGAAAGGTTGATGTATTTCAGATAAATTCCGTTATAAAGTTGCTTATCAGAGCTGCTGTTTACAGTCGTATCAAGGATATAAAACGCTCCGCTTGCGGGAGCGACCTGCATATTGAGGTAGACCGAATCATAAAGCCTGTTCTGCAGTGCGTCAAGTGCCTCGGGATCGTTTTTCAGCTTATCAAAGCTGATATTATTCTCGGTAAGGTAGTCCTGAATGGACTCTGAAAGCTGCCCCGAAAAAGATATTGCACAAGCCGCAAGCTCGTCGCAGTCACCCTCGATCTTATCGGAACAAGCGGAAAGCTGTGCATTAAGATCGTTCATTATCTGCCTGTCAGTGGGATTAAGAATGCCGAACAGGTTCAGCAGAATTATAATAACTGCAAGGAACAGACAGATCACCGAAAAAACATAGACAGCAAATCTTCTCCGCATTGACAAGCCTTCCTCTTTGAACTGTTTTACAAGACTTTTGATGTCAAGGTATTTCAGTATTTTCATGAGCATACCCTCACATATCCTTATCTGAAAGCTGTTTCAGCTCTTCAAGGGAGGACAAAGCAAGCTCGTTCAGTACAGCATCCTTGTCCTCTCCGTTTGCTGTACGTTCAACATACTGGTTGTGTGCGGATCTCAGCACCAGCTTTACATTCTGCTCAAAGCGGCTCTGAATATCCGAAGCATTGCTATAAAGCGGCAGCGAGTGAAGCTCATAGCTGTCCATCATGCCGTTCATCATGTCATAAAGCTCCTGATAGCTTTCCGTTTCGGCAATGCCTGTATCGGCAAAAAGAGCCGCAAAAGCATCATCAGTAACAGGAAGATAGCCTGTGCTTATTACAAAGCTCAGGTTACTATCTTTTTCGGTAAGCCATTTCGCAAAGATATATGCGCCGTAATTTTTTCGTTCATCATCGCTCTTTACAGCAAAAAGACCTCCGCCTCTGTGTACTGCCATAGGCTTATCCGCTGCAAACACGGGGTACGGCAGTGATACAGAAGAGATATTTTCAGTGGTGTTATCGGGATAGAACACCATTTCAGGCTGATAAAGGATATCTGCTGTCGAGCCTATGTTTGAGATTATCTCGACTGTCTTCCAGCGCGACGCGGCATAGCCGTCGTCAAGGCATATTCCACCGTAGATGGCTGCCCTGCTCAGAGGATACCACACTTTTTCAAAGGCTTTGTCATTCAGGTCAAGCTTTCCATCCTTTACAAATTCACTGCCGTAGGCCTTCATTCCGATATAAGCATAATTGTAAAAGTCGTTGATCTGCGTGAAATTCTGTCCGCCTGACCAGTCATAATAGATATTCGCAGTTTCAAAAAAACCGTCAAAGGTCTTAAGAGCATCGGCTGATATTCCCGTTTCAGCACTGAATCTGTCAAACAAGGTCTTGTTGAGGAACAAAGCCTCTGAGGATTTTGCAATGGGCAGCATAAGCAATTCATCCCCGAAATATCCCTCAGAGATAAATTCATCTCTGAAAGCAGAAAGCTCTCCCGCGGAAAAGTAGTCGTTCCACGAAAGCAGCTTGTCCTCGCCCACGATCTCAGCAACTCTCGGATATGCGGTAAACAGATCAGGAAGATCCTCTGCTCCAGGCTCACCGTTTGCCGAAGCGGAAAGAGCCTTGTCTATTGCCGACGAGCTTGTCACTGACACCACGTTCACCGTAACGCCGTTCATCCTGCCGACAGTGTTGTTAAATTCATCAATAGCATCATTGAAAGGGGACTTTGTCTGACTTCCGTAAACGTGCCACATCGTAAGGGTCACGGGATTATCGGTGTCAGGCTTAGTCTTATCCGAACAGCCTGTCAGGCATACTGTATTTATTACAAGAGCTAGTATTAAAGAAGCTATCTTTTTCATCATATATTCCCTTTCTATACGGGCATACTACCCGATTTCCTACCCGATTTATCATATTTTTCAGCTTTCCTACCCGTTTTTTATTATTGGGGTAGTGTAAAAAAGCGTTATTTTTGATAGAATAATACCTGCAAGGGTAAAAGAGAGTATATATCCTGCCTCGTCAAGGGTACTTGAAGTTCCTGTGGGTGCGCCAACAGTCACAGGAACCGCCCATCTATTTATTTTAGCATATTGCACAGATTTAGTCAAGATTGACAAAAACAGCAAAGGAGAAGAAAGTATGACCTACACAGGCAAATGGAAGTTTCATTCTGTCATGACCTTTGATGACGACGATATGCCAGTTTATCTCACTCCCGATGAGTACCTCAATTCGCCTATGCCATACGTTGACGAAAGCGACGAGGAAGAAGTGGCTCATGAGATGAAGGAACGCAGAAAGATCATAGACATGATGATCAGTATCTGCGAGGACGGCAAGCTTTATATGCTGTCGCCTCTCCCTGAGGGAGTTACACAAGCGGAGGTAGACAAGGCAGTCGCTGCGGGTGTTATAAAGCTTGTGGATGGCGCAGTGGCTGACGAGCCCAAGGCATGGGAGATGCGTGACGGAGAGCTCTGGTTTGATACAGGCATCGAGGGCGAGGTCTATGATGAAAAGGCCGACAGCTGGGTGAAGCCCATAGACGAAAACGGCTTTTTTAATTTTATGAATTTCAGATTTATCAAGGAGGATTAACAAATGGGATTTTTTGATTCGCTTATGAAGTCCGCAGGAAATGCGGCAAAGAACGAGGCAGCAAAGGCTGTAAGCAACGCTGCTTCCTCGGTAGGCAAGGGTACAAACCGCTCTGAGACCTTTACTTTCTCCGCACTTCCTACAAATGTGGCAGAGCTTCAGGCTCTTCCCGAGGCTTCTCTCGACTCCGCATTCAAGACTACCGCACTCACTATCGTGGCTCTTTGCGCTTATGAGAAGGATCCCGATGCCTGTATCGAGATGCTGAACTTCCTCAAGGGCCCCGCAGAGGTAAGTACATACGAAAAGGGCTTCATCAAGGAGCGCCTGAGCGGCAAGTTCTACAAGACCCTTTCTTTCTTCGAGGGTGCTACTCCCGAAAACGGCTACAAGCCGACAACTCCCTATGTTATAAAGGTAAGCGAGAACCCCTACTCCTTTGACGAGGAGAACTGGGCAACTCTCTATGTCACAAGCGGCGGTGCGGATAATCCCCGTCCCATAAAGCTGAGAAAGAAGCCTTCCACAGGTCAGTGGTTCCTGAATGATATCCAGTGCCTTGCGGATATCCGTGTTCCCGTGGCAGACGATCCCTGGGCATAATGCTGTAAAATAAGATATCAAAAGGGCGAATGGGTCTGTTACCCCTTCGCCCATTGCTTACAGAAAGAAAAAGGTATGAAAAAAATGCAATTTTTGTTCATTGGTATCACAGTAATACTCATCGTCCTTGGCGTTGCTGCCTGCGGCGCAAAAACGTATAGTGTGGATTACTGCGGCGAAATGGAACTTTACGAGGGTGCGAAGGACTCCTATCGTGCAGGAGCGCAGGTGACGCTGTATTATGGTCTGATAGCAACGGACACGGATTACACATTCTATCTTGACGGAGAGCCGATCGAACACAGCTATGATAACAAAAAGGGCTTTGTAATAAGCTTTGTGATGCCCGAACACGATGTAAAGCTTGAATGTGTGACCAAAAATACCATGGCGGACTATGTTCCGCTTGTAACGGAATGATCTATCGGAAGGATATTTACAATGAAGAAAACAATAAGTCTGATCTTAATGCTCTGCGTGCTGCTGACAGCGGCAGGATGCAGTGGCAATACCGAAAGCACTACGGACAGCAAAGCCGATGCCTCTTCGCAGACTACTTCTGCAGCAACAGCTGAAAGCAGTTCAAAGACTGAATCGACCGTACAGACCGCAGAAAGCACAACTACGGCAAATACAACGTCTGAAGCCCCGACCGACGATGTCCCTGTCGAAAAAGAAGCACAGATACTTGAACTCAACGAAAGGACAACATTTGAATACAGATGGTCAGAGGACACCGCTATGCCGCTGGTAGAATGCGAGTGTGCGTCTGTTATTCTTGGCGGCGAGGATGCAGACCGATTCCCCGCTCTTGCCGCTGTGCTGATGGATGCTGCAGACGCCGAGGAAAGCAGCCTTAAAGACGAATATGAAATGCTCTCTGAGGCTGTCGATGAAATGCTTGGTATGGATATGGAGCTTCAGGCACCGCTCGTTTCAAAATTTGACGCACAGGTAAGACGTGCGGATGATGTTGTACTTAGCGTGCTTACCGACTGCCATTACGATAATGGGATGAACGGCGGTCACAGAAGCTTCTGGGGCAGCAACTACGATGTTCAGACGGGCGAGGAGCTTCATCTCCCCGACATCGTAACGGATATGGACGCATTTGCGCAGGCCGTTGAGGATCAGCTCTTCGGCACAGTAGGCGCAGAGGTTTTCTACAACGACGGCATCATCAGGGAGTATTTTGAGATGTACGGTTCAGACGGAACTCACTGGTCGATCGATTATAATGGAGTTACCATGTATTTCGACGAGGGCGAGATCGCTGACATCGGTATAGGCGGCATGAGCGTTACAGTTACATTTGCAGAGCACCCCGAGCTTTTCAACGAGAAATACACGGTTGTACCCAAGGCTTATATAGTTTCTCTGCCGACAAAGTACACGTTCTATACAGACCTTGACAGCGATGGCATCTGTGAGGAGCTTGCCATTTACGACCGCTATGACGAGGATAACGATTATGAAGCGGCTGTTGACGTCTACATAGGCGATGCCTCATGTTCGGAGAGCTTCTGGGCGTATGACTGTGAGCCGTACTATGTAAAGACTGCTGATGGCAAGCACTATGTGTATCTATTCACAGAACTTGAAACGCAGATGTATCTATATGTCTATGATATCACAGGCGGTACTGTCAGCAAGGTCGGTGAAGCCAATGTTTCACCGTATTATAATGACGGCATTTCGGCAACTCTTACAGACCCCGAAAATATGCATTTCGATATCTTCAGCGATGAAGCTGGCGGCGGAGTCGCTGAAAGCAACGCTTTGTTTGCCGTAGGCACTGATGGAATGCCTGCACAGGGATAAAGGAGCCAAGACAATGTATCACTCCAACCACAACCACGATATTACATATTTCTTCACATGGGGAAAGCCTGTACTTGTTGAGGGAAAGGGTGCCATCTGCAAAGAGGACACCGACATCGGCAAGGAAAACTGGGCGCAGGAATACACCCGCCTGTATATTAAAGGCGGTATCACCGAAGTTAAAAAAGGATTTCTCGAATCATTCATCCACCTGAAAGAACTTATCATCGACAGTTCGGTAGAGAGCATTGAAATGACAAATGAGCTTAGCGAACTATTGAAGAGCAACAGCGTTATTATCCGTGGTGTATACGACAGCTACGCAGAGAATTTCGCGAAAGAAAACGGTCTTGCGTTTATCCATAAGGATATTTACATCGGAATATATCACAACGAGGAGCACTGCGAATCAAGGACGATAACATTGTGTTTTGAAGAGGGCGATCAGATGTCGCTTCTGTACGAGGATTTCTGTCAGGGCATCTCGGCAGGAAATACTATGGGCGGCGAGTTTACAAGAGCCATGCCTGATGGCTTCCACAAAGGCTGCACTTTAGAGGAATTCGCCGATATGATGCCCGAGGCATATTTCGATCAGATTATGAAGAACAAGGAACTGGAAATCTTTCTTAAAGGATATTCTAAGCGCGCAAAATGATATGCTTTCCGCAACATAATAATGAGCAATTTCGCAAGGGAAATGAAGCGATCTTTGCGTATCCAAAACTGAAAGCAGCCTTTATGGCTTCTTTCTTTTTAAGTTTAAGAAAAGTAAAGATCCACCGGCGTAGCCGTTTGCTTTTCTTTTCACGCCTGAAAGGCTACTTTCTAGCATGCGTCTGAAGACGCAAATACGGTCTGACACCTGCGAAAGATTGTTACCTGCTACCCGTAAACGGGTCTTCAAACTCCCTCAGCGTCATCTGGTCGCTCAATTGGTCTTCTTTCAGCTGATTTTGTATGTACTCCGCTATTCTTTTCGCATTCTTCCCAACGGTGTCTACATAATATCCTCTGCACCAAAACGACCTGTTACCATATTTGTACTTCAAATTCCCATGCCGTTCGTGAAATATTACGCTGCTTTTTCCTTTCAGGTACCCCATGAAACTTGATACACTCATTTTCGGCGGTATTTCCACAAACATATGTACATGGTCTGGGCATATTTCTGCTTCTATTATGTTTATTCCTTTCCAATCACATAATTCTCGCAGTATCTTGCCCATTTCTGCCCTGTTCTGGTTTAATAATATTTTTCTTCGATATTTCGGTGCAAATACTATGTGATACTTGCAATTCCAACTTGTATGTGCTAAACTATTATTGTCATTCATATGACTTCCTCCTTCTTTTTGGTTGTGCAGTTGCCAGACCGCACCTCCATTATATCAGAAGGAGGTTCCTTTTTTCTACTTATCGCTAAAGCT
>JAZQEQ010000010.1:0-6105 GCA_045539055.1 Oscillospiraceae bacterium
TGAGGAGATGGTTCAGAGCGGCCAGACCACGCGCACCGTATCAAAGTGGCTGGATCTGCGCAGGGATGATCTGCGTAGGAAGATAGATGAGATAAAGCAGAAGAAAGCACAGGGATAAGCATTATGGATAAAAAAGCGGCAATTGCAAAGATAAAGGCGCTGGCAGAAGGCGGCAGCACAGGCGGAAGCTCCATCGAGGAGGTATTCGCGCGCTGCTATAACGCGGTGAAGAAAACTCTTGCCATAACTCCGTTTGACGAGCAGCTGTCTGCTGCGCTCTCGCTGTCCGAGGGCAGGATGGTGCAGATGCAGACAGGCGAGGGAAAGACGCTTTCGGCTGTGTTTGCGGCTTGCTATGAGGCTATAAGCGGCGGCGCAGTGCACGTTCTGACGTTTAATGATTACCTTGCAAAGCGCGACTGCGAGTGGATGAAGCCTGTGTACGACGAAATGGGCGTATCTGTGGGCTACATTACCGAAAAAACAAGCCGCGACGAGCGCAAGGCTGCATACAAAAATCAGGTGGTCTACCTCACGGCAAAAGAGGCAGGCTTTGATTATCTGCGCGATTTTGCTTGCTTTGAGCCATCTGAAATGGTATTCCCCGAGAGCCTTAATCTTGCTATCGTTGACGAGGCGGACAGTATCCTTATTGACGAGGCAAGGATCCCGCTCGTTATCGCGGGTGACCTTGCTGCAGAGGACGGCAGCGAAACCGCCGAGGTGTACGAGAAGCTTAACGGCTTTGTGTTTGGCGAGGACTATGAGATAGACGAGGAGAGCCGCAATGTATACCTTACTGACGAGGGCACAGACAAGGCGGAAAAGCTGTTCTCCTGTCGTCTGTACAGTGAAAAGGGCGCGCCGATACTTGCGAAGATATGCGCCTGCCTTAAGGCTGAGGCTGTGCTGAAAGAGGACAAGGATTATATCGTTAAGGACGGCGCAGTCGTTCTTATCGATGAGTTTACAGGCCGTGCTGCGACAGGACGAGTATTCCCCGGTGAGGTGCAGTCTGCTGTTGAAGCAAAGCACGGGCTTAAGATAACCTCGCGCGGACGTATCATGGGCAATATCGCGCTGCAGTATTTCGCGCGACTTTACCCTAAGCTTGCGGGTATGACAGGCACAGCGGAGCTTGCAAGAGAAGAATTTGACAAGATGTACGGCCTTGCCACCGAGATCATTCCGACAAGACTTCCCTGTGCGCGTACTGACCATCCGCTTGAAATGTATTTTGACAAGTCTGAAAAGCAGGCTGCGATCATAGCTGCCATAGAAGAAGCAGCAAAGGCTGAGCGTCCCGTGCTGGTGGGCACTGAAAGCATTGAGGAGTCGGAGGCGCTTGCCGAAAGGCTTCGTGAAAATGGCATAGAGTGTGCTGTGCTGAATGCAAAGAACGATGCCGAGGAGGCTGCTATAATCTCCCGTGCAGGAGAAAGAGGTGCAGTCACCATCTCGACAAACATGGCAGGCCGCGGCGTTGATATCAAGCTTGGCGGAGAGGACTGTCGCGAAAAGGATTTTGTTGTTGAAGCAGGCGGACTTCTGGTGCTTGCTACATCTATGAGAGAAAGCTCGCGTATCACAAGGCAGCTGCGCGGTCGTGCAGGCCGACAGGGTGACATCGGCGAGAGTCGTTTTTTCTCGGCGCTTGATGATGCGATGATGACAAAATTTGACCTGAAAAAGCTGGCGGGACGTCATTATCCGACAGAGCGTGTAAGTGGTGCGATCGACGACAAGACACTGCTCAAAGAGGCTGACCGCATACAGCGCATCTCGGAGGGCGACACCTTTGACGAGCGCGTAAATCTCATGAAGTACACCATGATAGGTGAAAAGCACCGTGAGCAGACCTTTCGCCGCAGGAAATCACTGCTGGAGGGCAGCTACAATGCAGAGATGTGGCAGCAGTATTCCGAGGAGCTGTACGAAGAAGCAAAGCAGAAATTCGGCGAGGACAGACTACAGGAAAAGCAGAACATCATCCTTGCAGCGCTGCTGAATGAATTCTGGTGTGATTATCTTGACTATACCGCATATCTGCGCGAGGGCATACACCTCACTCAGGTGGCAGGAAGAAATCCTGCCGAGGAATACAACATCGCGTGTGAGGAGTATTACGACAGCGCTGCGGACAGTATTCCCGAGCGAATGGAAGAAAAGCTTGAGGAGCTTTTGAAGTGCGATACGCTTGACGCATACGAAGTGCAGATGCCTACGCGCACCTACACCTATCTGCTCGATGATATGGCGGAGGAATTCAAGACAAAGCCGCTGCTTCTGAATGTTTTTGACGAGGAAGAGGAGCAGCCTAAACCAAAGAAAAAAGCCGAAGCAGACGAGAACACGCCGAAGAAAAAAGGCTTTTTTGCATCGCTTTTCGGCAAGAAATAACGAGGATAAACAATGTCAACTGTTTGCGCTATTGCAACACCGCCTGCGGCAGGCGGAATTTCAGTTATAAGGATATCGGGCGAGCATGCTGCGGAAATTGCGGCAAAGGTGTTCAGACCCGTTTCGGGAAAGCCTGTGCGGGAGCTTTCGGGCTACCGTGCGGCTTACGGCAAGATATATGACGGCGAGGAACGGCTTGACGATGGCGTTCTGCTGATGTTTCGTGCGCCGCACAGCTATACGGGCGAGGATGTCGCGGAGATATCCTGTCACGGCGGAATATATGTCACGCGCAGGGTGCTTTCGGCTTGCATAAAGGCAGGTGCTGAGCCTGCGGCGGCAGGCGAGTTTACAAAGCGTGCACTGCTCAACGGCAAGATGTCGCTGACACAGGCGGAGGCTGTTACAGACATAATCAACGCGCAGAGCGGACAGCTTTTAAGCTGCTCTAACTCGCAGCGCGAGGGCGCAATGTACCGCCGCGCAGAGGCTATCGCGGACATGATAATGGAGATATCCACGCAGATATCCGCATGGATAGACTATCCCGATGATGATACTCCCGTGGTGACCGAGGATTGGCTGAAAGAAAAGCTTTCCGCGGTACAGGCGGAGTTTTACGCCCTGCTGTCTGCTTATGACAAGGGCAGACTTGTGCGCGAGGGCATCTCCTGTGCGATAGTGGGAAAGCCGAATGTCGGAAAATCCACGCTTATGAACCTGCTTTCGGGCGAGGAGCGCAGCATCGTGTCAGATATCGCGGGAACTACGCGCGACATCGTAGAGGAAACTATCTCGATAGGCGATGTGGTGCTTAAGGTAGCCGATTGCGCAGGAATACGCGAAACAGACGACGCTATCGAGAAGATAGGCGTTGAGATAATGCTGAAAAAGCTGAACAATGCCGACCTTGTGCTGGCGGTGTTCGACAGCTCCAGACCGCTCGAAGCGGATGACCTGACGCTTATTGAGCAGCTTTCGGGCAAGCTTGTGATACCGATAGTCAACAAATGCGACCTGCAGCTTACGCTTGACACGGTAAGGCTTGAGGAAAAGCTGGGACGCGCGGTGTTCATTTCGGCAAAGTCCGACAAGACTGCGGATATCTTAGCAGATGAGATAAAGTCGCGGCTTGCACTGGACAAGCTTGATATGCAGGCAGGAGTGCTTGCAAACGAGCGACAGAGGAGCTGTATGCTGCGCGCCGCAGAGGCTGTAAATGAGGCTGTGAACGCGGTGGAGCTTGGGCTTACTCCCGATGCTGTGGGAGTTATGCTGGAGCAGGCTCTCGACGCGGTGTATGAGCTTTCAGGAAGAAAAGCAAGCGAGGAAGTCATCGCGGAGGTGTTTAAGCGTTTCTGTGTGGGTAAGTGAGAGGTTTTACTATGCTCAGTGATTTGTTAGAGCAGCAGGCTGCGATAGAAGATATTATAGACGAATGCTTTCAAAAGGCTCAGCGCGAGCTTGACAAGATAGCTTGCTTCAGAATAAAGCTTAAAAGGAACGCTTCTGATGTGAGATACGGCTGTACTGACGGTTTCTTTTATGAGGAAATACAAGACCGCCACGAAGTGCGCCGCCGCTTCTTCGGCAGTGACCCCGAGGCATTGGTCTCGCATCTTGTTGATACGGCGATAGTGAACTATGCGTTTCGTCACAGGAAGGATATGCAGGACGGAGAAGATATCATCAGCCAGTGCTATAGCTATCTGGGAACAGACGAGGAGGCATGAATTATGAGAAATGAAAATACCATCAAAGATATCTCCCAAAGCTGCTTTGATACAGCGGCAGCTGAACTCAAAAAGATTACCTGCTATGATATGCCAGAGCCGCAGTTTGAAGATCCCCGCACAGTAAATGGCGCGAACACCTGTCGCTATGTGATCATGGACGGGAAGTATTACGAACAGTGCGATGACTATGAGAGAGGAATATCTTATCGTGATATCGGCGATAACGAGGACGATATGATTTCACATCTGATATATGAAGCAGTATGGGATTTTGCGATACATAATGCATCTGAGCGCGGACTTTACAGTGATGATGGTGTGCGTGAAGCAGAGCTTATCACAACGCGCTGCTTTGCACAGCTTTCTGAAAGGTATCAGCCCTATTTCAATCAGCGAATAGCTCAACTGAAAAAGCTAAAAGACAAAGGACTTTGATATGAATATACTTATAATCGGCTGCGGCAGGGTTGGCGCGGAGCTTGCTTCGGCGCTTGACAGGCGCGGTCACGATATTTCGATAATTGACAGGGACGAGAACAGCTTTGATATGCTGCCCGATGATTTCAGCGGCTTTACGACGCTGGGTGTCCCGATAGACCGCGATGTGTTGAAGCGTGCAGGAATCGAGTCCTGCGACGCGCTTTGCGCTGTTACTGGCAGTGATAATATGAATATCATGGCGGCACAGGTGGCGCATGAGGTATTCGGTGTGAAAAAGGTGTTTGCAAGGATACGCGACATCAGCAAGGGCAGGATATGCGAGCAGATGGGAATACATATCGTCTGCCCGACAAGCCTTGTTGTAAGCGCTGCTTGCGCAGCAATAGAGGAGGGCGAGCAGGTGACCTCGTCCATGAGCTTTGACAATCACAGCGTGGATTTTGTTACTATGGATATCCCGAAGCAATTCATCGGAAAGACCGCTCACGATATCGAATACGAGCCTGGAGAGGTGCTTTTCGGTATTATCCGCGGCAGCGAGATGATAATGAACGGTGTAGGCAGTGTGGTTTTTGCCGAGGATGACAGGCTGATATTTGCAAAGAAAGCGTAGGTTAAGGCATGAGAACTATAATAGTCGGCGGCGGAAAGATAGGCTTTTATCTTGCAAAGGCGCTGCTGGAGCATGGAAATACAGTTTCGCTGATCGAGCAGGACAAGGAGCAGTGCCGTTTCTGCGCGAACGATCTTAACAGCTCGGGAGTGCAGGTGGTGTGCGGTGACGGCACAGATGACGATGTGCTGCGTTCATGTAATGCGCAGGATGCGGATGTCGTTATTGCGGTAATGGGACAGGATGAGAGTAATCTTGTAAGCTGTCAGGTTGCAAAACGTTTTTTCGGAGTAAAGAAAACGATAGCAAAGGTAAACAACCCCAAAAATGCAGAGATGCTGAAGCTCCTTGGTGTGGATATAGTTATTTCGGCAACGGATAATATCATCCAGCTCATGGAGCGCGAGGTCGATATAAGCGCGATAAAGGAGCTTATACCGCTGAATGGCGGCGAAGCGTCGCTTGTGGAGATAACACTTCCCGAGGAGTACAAGCTTGACGGAACTGCGCTTATGGATATCGCTCTGCCACAGGGCTGCAATATCGTGTGCATAAGCCGTGACGGACATACGATAATCCCTCGCGGTCCTACCACGCTGCACAGCGAGGATGTTCTGCTTGCTGTTGTGCTTGAGGATGCCGAAAAGGAGCTGAGAAAGGCTCTGAAAATAAAGTAATTGGGAAGCACTGAATAATATGAAGTTGTTTTTAAGAAAAATACTGCCGCTTGTGCTTGCAGCGGCTATGATAAGCGGATGCTCTGCTATTCCCGACAAGCCGCGCCCCGAAACGGTCGAAACCGTGGAGAGCGAAGAAAGCGCCGAAACGACCGAGGCCGAAGCGCCTGAGGAGCAGCAGGAGCGTATGCCGAAGGAATATGCCATTGATCGGCAGCCCGTTTCAATGAAGCTGAAC
>JAZQEQ010000011.1:0-3917 GCA_045539055.1 Oscillospiraceae bacterium
CTGTAACGGTATCCTCGACGTTGAAGCAATTCAGACCGTACTTTATATGTCCGTCGCACGCCGCGATGATATGCGCACCGTCAGCCGTGATAACGGAGTTCTTGCCCAGAGCAGGCTTTGCAGGCTTGCCGGGCTCGGGCGGTATAGGCTCGCCGAAGATATTCACACCCGGCTCACCGGGGGTGGGAGGGATTATATCAGCGATGACATCGCCCCTGCGTATCTGCACTATCGTGTCAAGCTCGCGGAAATTCGCCACGCCGAACTCGTCACGTTTTGGCTGTACTATACGCTTTTTCTCGTATTTGAAGTCAACATAACCGTTCGCGCCGTTCTTTGCAGGAATGGCTCTCGCGATGCATATACAGTTCTCGTAGATGTGGTTCTCGACCATCTCGCGCACGTCAAACTCGTCAATACCCGAAACTATTCCGTTCGCAGAAAGCTCCTGCGCGACCATCTCCATCGTAACGGGACGACCGCCGTTCTGCGGCGCAAAGAGCATCATATTTGCAAGCATACCCGAGTTGTCGAAGGTTATCTCCACTCGGCCGTCTATAACGGGCGGCCTCTCCATCTTGGGAGCAGCCACTTTGCCTTGTGTCGGCATATTCTTTACAGATTCATCAAACATAATTACACCGCCGTTGTCATTTTACTTCATTGAGTCGTCCGATCATTTCAGCCACATCAAGCAGGCTGTCCGCTTTCGCATGGATAAGCGCGCTTATCTCCTCATCGGGCTGGGTAAGATCAGGCACCATCACCGTGATGCACCCTGCCGAGGACGCCGAGCGCACGCCGTTGGGCGAGTCCTCCAGTGCCATGCACTCGCGCGGCGGAAGCCCAAGCTGCTCTGCCGCGTAAAGATAGATATCGGGCTTTGGCTTTCCGCTCTCCACCATGGTGGCGCATACTATCCTGTCAAAGCACTCAAATATCCCCGCTCTTGTGAGGTAAGCCTTTGTGCGTTCAAAGTCGGTCGCGGTGGCTATCGCCGCAGGGATACCGTTCTCCTTAAGGTAAGAAAGCAGCTCCCTTATGCCCTTCTTGAGCTGGAGACCGTCTTTTTCAAGAGCCTCAGTCATAAGCTCCATGCGGCGCGAGCGTATCTTTACATAGTCGAACTCCTCGCCGAACAGCCCCTGAAGATAAGGTATCGCGAATTTTCTCGCAAGGCTGCGGATGTTGAGCGCGTGCTCCCTCTGCATGGGGAAGCCTGCCTCGTTTGCCGCCTGACACCAGTATTTCACAAGAAGCTTCTCGGTGTCGAGAATAAGCCCGTCCATATCAAAAATAACCGCTTTTACCATACCTGACCCTTTCAGCACAGTTTATGTGATTTCCACAAACTTTTTCGCTGTTTTGCACAAAATATCCAAACTTACATAATACTATTTATCATATTATACCATAGATTAACAGCTCTTGTCAATACGATTACCATAATTAAAAAATAAACAAAGTCGGCGGAGCTTATGCACTCCGCCGCTGTTTTTATTCAGTTGGTTCAGGCTCGGGCAGAGCCTCTGTATTGCCGTAATTCTCGTCGTACTCCGACACCTCGAAATAGTCGTCTGTCGAGGTGGGAAGGTTCTTCTTTCTGAGCTTATCGGACAGGAACTCGCTGAACAGCATATAGATCACAGTGAAGATCGGAACGCCGAGCAGCATACCGGGGATGCCGAAAAGTCCGCCGCCCGCGATGATGGAGATGAGCGCCCATGTCGCAGGAAGTCCCATAGTTTCCTCAAGCAGGAACGGTCTGATGATGTTTCCGTCGATCTGCTGGAGCACCAGCACGAAGATACCGAACCAGATGACCTTTATGGGGTCTACCAGCAGGATAAGGAAGCCGCACGGAATAGCGCCGATAAACGGTCCGAAGAACGGGATGAGGTCTGTTACCGAGCATACAGCCGCGATAAGCAGCGCATACGGCATATCCATGAGAGTAAGTCCTATCGCCATAGCAGTGAACACTATAGCGCAGTCAAGGAGATTTGAGATGATATACTGAGTGAAGATCTTGTGCACCTTGCTGCAGGTTCCGAAGAACTTCTGGCACTTGTCGTTCTTGAACAGCGCAAAGCCGACCTTGCGCATCTGCGCCATAAGTCGCTCCTTGCTGCACAGCAGGTAGATGGAGATGATGATACCGATGACAGCATTCTTCAGCACAGTGAGCAGCGCCGAAACAAAGCCCGCAACGCTCGAAGTAAGATCGGCAGCGATATCGCCCGCCATAGGCTGTACCATCTCGCCTATCTTCTTGAAGATGCCGCTCAGCTCCTTGAAGTCGTCAGACAGCACGTCGGCAAGCTCAGGGTTGTTCTCAAACGTATCATACAGGAAATTCTGCACGTTCTCAACGTAGGTAGGCATGGATGTCGCAAGGTCAACAAGGCTTCTCGCAACATTCGGAACTACCGCGATGCCGATTCCCGCGATAAGCGCAAGCACCAGTATGAACGCGCAGATGATCGACAGCGCACGCGCGATGTTCTTTCTGCGGCTCTTTGCCTTTACAAAACGCTTTTCGTAGTTCTTTGCCTCGGGCTTCAGCTTTATCTCGCCCTCGCGTATCTTTCTAAACACCTTGTTATCGAACAGCACCACCAGCGGATTTATGATGTATGCCGCCATGATGCCGATGAGGATAGGCGCAAGCACCTCTCCCACCCACGAGAAACCGCTCGCGATCGAATCATACTTGAATATAAACACCACAAACAGTATCGCCGCCGCAATGACCAGCAGGCTGTACACCGCGATGGTGGTGTATTTCTTGTTCCAGTTGAGCTTAATGTTGACCATCTCCTTGAACTGATATTTTATCCAATTAAAGTAATTGTACCACACATCTTCGTCAATGTCAACAAAAAAATCCGTTATTTTGAATAAAATTAAAGCGCCCCCGATATAAACACGGGAGCGCCGTATAGACCTTTGTACAGGATATCAGTCCGCAAGATAGGACTTCACCAGCACCTGAAGAAGCTCATCGCGGTCAATGTGACGGATAAGACCTCTCGCATTGTTAAAGGTGGTGATGTATGTAGGATCCTCGGACAGGATGTAGCCGACAAGCTGATTGATGGGGTTGTAGCCCTTCTGCTTCAGCGCGTCGTATACAGTGGTCAGTATCTCTTTCATCTCATTTTCTCTGTCATCGTGTACAGAGAACGTCATGGTCTTGTCTATCATATTTTTAAATCCTCCTTATCATCGAGTGCGGGAGATATTTTTGCAACTCTTAACTCACTATGATTATACACTTTCTCAAAAAAAATTACAACCGACTTTCTGATTTTATCAGCGATTAAGCCCGAAAATCTATGAAAAGCACAAAAAAAACTTTCCTCCTTTGGATAATCTAACAAAAAACATTCAAAAAAATCTACATATTTATAAAATTTGCTAAACCTCTTGTAAGAGGCAGTTTTTTATGCTATAATAATAGAGTACTTATGTTTTCGCTTTAAAGAAGCAACGTAATAATAATTGAAATATTCAGGAGGACATCACACATGGCTGTTGGAGATGGTGGCTTCAAGCAGGTCGCTTTCGGTTTTGACAAGAATGAGGTAAACACCTACATAAGCGACCTTCGTAAGAAGATGAAGTCTATGGAAGAGGACATGAAGGCTAACGACAAGAAAACAGCTGAGGCTGAAAAGCTTGCCGAGGAAGCTGACGAGCGCATCAAGGCTGCCGTAAAGGAAGCTGAGGATAAGAACGCTGACCTTGAAAAGCAGCTGTCCGCCGCTCAGTCAAAGGCTGAAAAGCTGGATGAGGAGCTGAAGAAGCTCAAGAAGGACCTCGAGGATGAAAAGAAGAAGATGTCCGATATGCTGCTCAGCGGCAAGGGCGTAAGCGCTGAGGCAAACAAGGCTTACAGCGAGATAATCAGCAAG
>JAZQEQ010000012.1:0-3302 GCA_045539055.1 Oscillospiraceae bacterium
AATAAACAATTATCTTGCCTATAAATACGATTTGGCTGTAGGTGACAAGATAACTGTAAATCTGGGAAACAAGCTGTTTTCGCAAAATCACGGTGTAGGCGCCGTGGCGGCTGTAAGTGAACGCGCCTCTACAGAGTTTACGACTGTTGAGCTTGAAATTGTCGGCATTTTTATGGATACACGCAACAAATATTCGGTTGCAGAATACAACGAAGCGGTGTGGAGCTACGGTGCAAACACAATTTTTGTGCCGCAGCATCTGCTGAATGTTTCCGATGAAGAGCTTGAAAACCACACCTTCCATTCGGGCGAGGTGAGCTTTGTCGTTGAAGATGCGTGGGATATACCGCAATTTATAGAGCAGTCGGTTCCTCTTGTTGAAGAGATGGGATATTCCATGAAGTTTGACGACGGCGGCTTTATGGATATATATGAGGCGCTCGTGGAAACGGAGCGTATAGCATACATAAAAATCTCCGTTCTGCTTTTCGCCATAGTTGTTGTGACGTGGTTTATTGCTATGCTTTTTGTCGTGGGCAGGAGACAGGATTACGCAATTATGCGTCTTCTGGGAACGGCAAAACCCGATGCGGCGAAAACGCTGCTGCTTCCGCTGACTGTAATTGCCGCAGTTGCCGTTATCGTTGGCACTGTTTCGGCTTATATAAGCACTGTGCAGAATATTGCCGACAGCCAATATCTCAGTGTGGTAACGGGTGTTGAAATAGACCTCAGCATTTCGCCGTGGGTCGTGATTGGGTGCGTTGCAGGCGAACTGATGCTTACTCTGCTGCTGGCGCTGCTTCTCATCAGCATAATCGGAAGAAAATCTCCTCTGGAGCTTATGCAGTCGGCAAATAGGCAAAGACGGGAAAAGCGCAGAAGGAAAAAGGAGCAGACGGCCGATTCCGGCGCTGTTATCGTACTTGGAGAGTGGAAATCCATAGAAAGACCTCATACGGACGGAAAATCCAGAAGCGCAGCCTTTGTGATGAGATATATTTTTCGACATATAAGGCGTACCGGTGGAAAGGCACTGCTTTTCGTGTTTGTAGCTGTGCTTTTGATAAATGTTTTAGGTCAGCTCATAATAATGCGCGAGTCGTACATAGAGATATTTGAGAGCACGGAGGTAACGGCCGATTTTACAGGCTATTTGAGCCTTAAATATGTAGATGAGCTGATAAAGTCTGGATACGTAAAGGATGTCTACTACTACACAAACAGAAACGTATCCATAAACCGAAGCAGGGCGGGAACGACCGTGACATTCTGCTGTGACTTAGAGCTTTATGCAAAAAGCAAGGGTGTTGAAAACCTTAATATAACGTGGCTTGAGGGATATGATGCCTCGTCCATGCACGGGCTGTCCAATGTTATCGTCATAGGCGAGGACCATATGCTGAAATACGGCTATGAGCTGGGCGAGACACTGGAAATTTCACGCGAAAATGAATATCAGGCGGTAACAAACAAAATTGTAAATAAGTTACGCGTTTCTGACAAGAAATACGCAACCTACACAAATGAAGAGCTTGCAGAGATCAAGCAGGATGAAATAATGGAAATATACAGCAAAAACATGGACGAGTTCACCATTATTGGTGTCATTCACGGTATTTTTGTAGAGGAACTGTTCGCCCCTGGAAGTCCCAAGGCTTCGGCGGATTTCGGATCTCTCATCATACCGCCATATGTAACAGCGGTGGTTGCGGATAATTACAAGGCAGAGGAATTTCGTGAGTTTGCCGAGGAGATCGCTTATATAAACAGGCACAGTGATGTCGTTTTTATTATGAATACCGCGAAAATTGAAAATGTAAAAAATAATATCGACCTGCTTAAAACCCTGTACCCGATTATGGTTGCGGCGGTGCTCATCATCGGAGCGTTTCTCTGCGGCCTTATTATCGTTCAAACAAGTAAAGATATAGCAATTATGCGAGTTCTGGGTACATCGAAGGCGAAGACACGCACAATACTTGTCCTTGAGCAGATGATACTGTGCGTAGTTGGCGTCATAATTTCAGGCGTTGTTCTTTACCTCCGCGGTGTGTTTATGCAGATGCTGTGGGTGTTCGGCGCATATACCCTTGTGATACTTGTATCAGCTATCGTGGCATCAATCGCCGCCTCCCGCAAAAACGTACTTGAGCTTTTGCAGACTAAAGAGTGATTTTTCTGCATGAGTTGAAATCGGGCGGGGAGTAGTGTATAATGACTGCGGAAAAATTTTGAAGAAAGTGAGAAACAATATGAAGTTTTCACAGATGCCATATGAAAGACCCAATCTTGAAGAGGTCAAGAAAGACCTTGCAGCTTTGGTTGAAAAGCTGAAGGCAGCAGCTTCTTACGAAGAGGCAAAGGCAGTATTTCTCGAAAAAGAGAAGTACGAAAAGCACATTTCCACTTACGGAACACTCGCTTCCATCCGCCACAGCATCGACACACGCGATGAGTTTTACAACGCTGAGGAGACATTTTGGAACTCCGCTTCTCCCGAAATTGAGGAGTACGGTCAGATGTGGATGCTGGCTATGATGGAGTCCCCCTTCAGAGCAGATTTCGCGGCAGAATACGGCGACCTCATGTTCGTAAATGCTGAGATTGCACTGAAATCCTTCTCTCCCGAAATCATCCCCGAGATGCAGCAGGAGAACGACCTTGTTCAGGAATATGAGAAGCTTCTCGCTTCCGCTCAGATTCCCTTTGAGGGCAAAAACCGCACAATTTCCCAGATGACTCCCTTCAAGAGCGATGCTGACGATGAACTCAGACTTGCCGCTTGGAAGGCAGAGGGCGGTTGGTACAAGGAAAATCAGCCTGCACTGGACGAAATTTACGACAAGCTTGTTAAGCTCCGTGACGCAATGGGCAGAAAGCTCGGCTATGACGGCTATACAACTCTCGGTTACCACCGCATGAGCCGCAACTGCTACACAAAGGAAGACGTTGAAAAGTTCCGTGCCGCAGTTGTAAAGTACCTCGTTCCCGTAGCTGACGAGATCTACCGCAAGCAGGCAAAGCGCCTTGGCAAGGAATACCCCATGAGCTTTGCAGACAACGCTCTGGAGTTTAGAAGCGGCAACCCCCGTCCCTGCGGCGATGCAGATGCTATCCTTGCTCACGGCAAGGTTTTCTACGATGAGCTGTCCCCCGAGACAAGCGAGTTCTTTGGCGTTATGCTGGAAAACGAGCTGCTGGACGTTCTCTCCAAAGAGGGTAAGCGCGGCGGCGGTTACTGCACATCTATCGGCGACTATGAGGTTCCCTTCATCTTCGCTAACTTCAACGGCACACAG
>JAZQEQ010000013.1:0-6277 GCA_045539055.1 Oscillospiraceae bacterium
GCTGATATTGTAAGATAAAGCGACGAATAATTTCTTATAATTTCTACTGTTGTAGATAGCTATCAGATCGCACGCGAAACAAGGAGACGAATAATTCATTATAATTTCTACTGTTGTAGATAGCAGAAAAGGCATACACAAGCGGCTTTGACGAATAATTCCTTATAATTTCTACTGTTGTAGATATGGTTAAGAGTGCGGCTCCATCGCCAGACGAATAATTCCTTATAATTTCTACTGTTGTAGATTGCGCAGGCACAGCCGTGCGAACGGTCGGACGAATAATACCTTATAATTTCTACTGTTGTAGATAGTTGGGCAACCTACACATTGGTCTTCGACGAATAATACTTTATAATTTCTACTGTTGTAGATGGAACAATAAAGCGCAGATAATTATTGACGAATAATTCCTTATAATTTCTACTGTTGTAGATCTCGGTTTATATTTACGGTAGCGAAAGACGAATAATACCTTATAATTTCTACTGTTGTAGATATCTCCGTAAGCGTATTCGTTTTTAACCTGACGAATAATTCCTTATAATTTCTACTGTTGTAGATGTTTAAGTGTGGCGAGAAAAAAACAAATGACGAATAATTCCTTATAATTTCTACTGTTGTAGATTTCGCCGCCCCAACGGAATACATCGTGACGAATAATTCCTTGTAATATGTATTTCTATTAAAATATAAAATCCCCTGAAATCGTATTGGTTTCAGGGGATTTATACAACGTCCGTATAACGTTTGATATAATGCGTTATAAGTACAAATGCAATTTATAAGGACTTGTAGATGCAAAGCTCAATGCTATTTACTCAAATTGAAAAAATAATGCAATTGTCCTTATTTCGGGATATTTTGTGTGATATAATTAATCTGAATAAAAGTATCGAAGTGAGAGGGGGATAATTATGACCGCTAAAGAAGCAGTAGAGTTATATGATAAAGCAAGTGAACTTCACGATGCTGATAAGCATGAGGATGCACTCTGCCTTTACGAAAGGCTCTACGAACATTACAGTGACGAATATGGACAGAACCATGAGGATACGATATCTGCACTCTATCATTGTGCAGATGAATTGTACGTTCTCGGAAGATATAGTGAGGCGCTTCCGTTAATGCTGACAGTGGATAGTTATAACGATAACAACACCGCCTATAGTGTTAGCATAATTGGCACGAAAGTCAAGTTATGCTCATTGTACGTAAAATTATGCGAGTACGAAAAGGCGTTACAGCTCAGCCACAAGCTGCTCAGCTTTGCTGTGGAGGAATACGGAACTAAAAGCAAAGAGTGCGTGCGTGCTTTAGGTGTTTTGGCAAAGGCAACGGCAGCTTTGGGAGATATCGATACTGCTCTGAGTTATCGTCAGCGTCAGCTAGGTATTGCAGAAGAAGTGTGTGAAGCATGGGAAGTAGCATGGATAAAGCGATCGATTGCAGATGTGTTAAATAAACAGAAGAAGTATAATGATAGCATACGTCTGCTACGCGAGGCATACGATACTCTTTGTGCAGAATGTGGGGAACACTCCTATAATGCAATGAGTGTTCTTGATATGATGGGAACAGTCTATGGAAATATGAAACAGCCAGACAAGAGTATGGAGTGCCATAAGCTTAGCTATCAGCTTTCACTGGAATACTATGGGGATGAACGTAATACTCATATCGCGGCAACGAACTATGCGCTCGCTTTGTGTGAAAGTGGTAAGTATAATGAAGCACTTCCGATGCTGGAGAAAGCATCTCAGTGGCACCTGATGCGCAATGGAGAAAACAGCGATGATTATATAAACTCACACGTTAGTATATGCTGGATTGGAACGTTATGAGCAGGCATTTGAGTGTAATGAGCGTGCCTATAAATTGAACTATGCGATCAAAGGTGAAGATCATCCGGATACAATATCCGCAATGCGCGAGCTTGCAATATGCTACGCCGACTTGGACAAGTATGATATGGCTATCGAAATAGTTGAGCAGGTGAGGGATAAATACAAGAATGTTCTGCATGATAACGCAAAGTACGCAAATGCTTGTGATCAGATAGAATACTATAAAAGTTTGAAAAACGGAAAGGAATAAGATCATGAAACCATGTAAATATGCCTATAAGATCGTTCGTGACAACAGCGACGAGATACATAACGGCTTTGGCTTCAGACATCTGTCTGATGCTACGCAGTATTATGTCCACCCCAATAATCAGTCTGCCAGAGGTACAACAACACTTTGTCAGCCTATCGGTGAAGCGATTGTGCTGTTGTGTCAGCTTATTGCTGATGCCTCTGAGAATAACACATCGATACGTTATAACAAGGGGAAGAACTCTGTTTTTATGGAGTTTGACATGCCACGTGATTGGATAGGTGTGACTGATGTGTTCAGATATCGAGGCGAGCTCACCGCAAATATGATAATAGTATCAGCTTTGTCTGCGAGTGGCAGCCATATCAGCGGCACGATCAATGACATAAGTTCACAGTATAAAATGCTTCCCGTGTTAATGCTGATGCTTGTAAGATATATCCTGAACGACAGCGATTACTCTAAGGTGTTCTATGATTTTATTGACGATCCTGACGCGGCGAGCTTTGTCAATATCCATGAGGACTTCTATCAGACAGCAAAGAATGATGAGTATCTTGTAGATTATCGCAGATTGCCCGAGGCAGACAGCAGCTATTCTTTTTCGTTTACCGAGGAATATGTTACGATCGCCGAGAATAAAAAGCACGTAGCCGATATATCTGCGCCTGAGATCATACGTTTTCCTGAGCACAGCTTTTCTGAGGAATATCTGTCGCTTATTCCGCAGCTGGCTCCCGAATTTCACCTTGACAAAAAACTCAATTCCACCTGCTGTGCTGTAGCAGAGGGAAATGCGAGCGCGGTGTTGCTTTACGGCCCCGCAGGCACAGGAAAGACCATGTCCTGTAAGCTGATGTGCCGTGAGATAGGTCTGCCCGTAATGGATACAGTGAATTGCACTGATGCTCTGGACGAGTTTATTCTTGGTAAATTCCTGCCTGAGGGCGACAATATCGTTTTTCGTGAGAGCTATGTCACAAAAGCTATAAGGTATGGCGGAGCAGTTATTTTCGAGGAGATAAACTTTGCTCGTCCGCAGCATCTTGCTTTTCTCAACTCCTTGCTTGATGACAATGGCTTTGTGCGTCTGGATAATGGAGAGGTGGTAAAACGTCACCCGAATTTCCGTTTCTTTGCAACCATGAACATCGGCTATTTTGGTACAAGAGAGCTTAATCAGGCACTCTATAACCGCTTCAACATCATTATCGAGCTTTCTGAGCTGCCTGACGAGGCTATCAAAGAGATGCTCATCGCCCGAGCACCGCACTGTGCGGAATACACCGATAAGATGCTGGGCGTGTATCATAAGCTGAAAAAGAAGATTGCCTCGGAGGAACTTGATATCGTCATATCTCCCAGAAACCTAGAATACTGGGCAAGAATGGCGCAATATGAAAGCTGGCTTACTGCCGCAGAAAAGACTATCGTTCCGATTGCTAAGAGCGACAAGGCTCTTGCGGATGCTGTGCGCGGTATAGTCATGCTGTATAAGTGGTAAGGAGCAGCTATGGTCGATATTTACAAACAAGCGCTGAAAACATTTCAGTGCGAGCAGAACCGTCGTGCCGAGGAAGAGTTTGCGCGTATATTCACCGAAAACGACGATATCCGGCTTGCTTTTATCAATGAGAACCAAGCTTTTACTGATGGCAGGAATATCGTAGTTGATCCTGCCGAGGACGAGCTTTATGCTGATGCGGATACTTTGCTTCAGACAGCCGATTATCTGAAGCTACCTCATACCGTGGCGTTGCCTTATAATGCACTTAAGATAATTACACGCTCGCAGAATATTCACGAGAGCCTGCATATTATCTACACTGAATTTCCGCCTCGGTATCTCAAAGACAAACGCTGCTCTGACATAGTGCGCTGCAAGGCACTGGGAAGTATAAGTAATATAATAGAGGACGCCTATATCGAGGCTGTCGGTGCAAGCATTTATGATAATGTAGAGCTATATATGAAGTGGGGAAGGGTTGCGAGATTCTTTACTTCCGCCCCATCCGAGGGTACGCTGACCCGAAATTTCAAAAAAGCAGGTATAGATCTGCGCAAGGTGCAGTTATTTATGCTTGTTCTGAATCGCCTTGCTTTTGAGTTGCTGTATCCTATGTTCAGGCTGTCTCCACCGGAGGATGATACAGCAGTTTATATTGAACGTGTACGAAGTCTGTTTTTTGAGGGCAGCGCTGCACCTTCGCCTGCACAGCGACATGAGTATGTCTGCCGAATCTTTGATGAACTTGAAGAGCTGCTTCCTGAAAGCGAAGAGCAGTTCGATATGTCTTTTATTGATGACTTGTTGGGTGGCACCGAAACTCATAGCGGGAAACAGCATGGATTGAAAAGGATATATTCCTCAGGCGGGGAACAGGTCGTTACACGCAGACTGTTTACCGATCTTGACGGCAATTTCCTGCCGCATAGTGATATATCAGCTGAGGCGAGGGAGCTTGTAATGTTATCCGAGGCAGAGTTCGCAAAGCTGTCTGCCGAGGAGAAAAAAGAAGTTGTGCTCATTCATTTTGGCTGTCATTACGATGCTTCGCCGATGCATTCTCATATCCGTATCGAAGAAAAGCATCCTGTAGCTGATCTGAAGCTGCAGCGAGCTTATAAAAACCTTGTTGACAAGAATCGCCTTACGATTAGTACTTATAACAGCAGATTTGCGTCACTGCTGAAAGGCGAGGGCGATATAACAGAGAACAAAAAACTATTCGGGGCAGGAATAAGCTCACGTGATCTCGGAGATACGAAGAAGCGTTATTGGTATACGAAGCACACCGATGAAACTGTTCCCGAGCTTGCGGTTTTGTTTCTTGTGGACGGCAGCGGCTCTATGCTTGGCGAGCGCAGAGGTGCAGCAATGACGAGCCTGCTGGTACTGCACGAGGTGCTGACAAAGCAGGAGATACAGCACGCAATAGTTGAACAGCGTGCTATATATGACGAACCGCTTGTACAACATAATGTCCTTGTAGATTTCGGAGCTGGTGCAAATGAAAAGTTAAATATCATGCGCTTGTCTGCTTATGAGGGCACCCGTGAAGGTTTATCGCTTTACTGGGCTGAGAGGTATCTTTCATCGCATACACAGGCAGATCACAAGCTTATAGTTGTGATCTCCGACGGTGTTCCTGCACATTACTGCGACGGTGATGCCTATTATCCACCTGTATCGGTACAGGATACCAAGAATGCAGCGCAGCGAATATCTCGCCGAGGCACTGATATCGTTGCGGTAGCACTTGGTGGAAGTGAGGGCAGCTGTTATTCGGAGCTGAGCGAGATATATTCCGAGGTCATAGATTGTACCGAGCTTTCATCGTTGACAGGACAACTGCTGAAGCTGGTGACAAGGTTGTTGGCGAGATAACAGGAGGGTAGCATGAGGATAACATACGACATTATCGATAAGAGGGTTTACATAGCGACTAATAAAGGAAATGTTTATATAGGGCACATTGTAGATGTTTGTCCAGAGTACGACAGTGACGATGGTAAGAAAGGAATATATCTTATAACTGATAACGAACAACTGTATCTTTCTGAAAATGATATAAAACTAATTGAAGTATTATAACTCGTCCAATCATTGGGGTAGTACATTGCTCATAATGGAAGCGGTCAGGATAACCTGACCGCTCTTTTGTCATTATTCAACAATATAATCGAATACTTCGATATCGGTAAATCCCATAGCTCTGAGCCTGCTGACCGAGTTTTCGATATCGCTCTTAGTGTTGAAGCCTGCTATTTCAGGCACACGGATATGCAGCCGCTCGACAGGCACAAGCTTTATAAGCCGAGCCAGATTATCTGTAACGAGTGAATTGTCACAGCCTGTGTAGGCTATGTAGATATCTGGATCCATGTCCTTTATATCGATATGCCATACATCAACGATATCCAGCAGCTTTTCAACTTCCGACCATTCAATGTTCAGGCTGGTTTCAATGTCGATATTCCACATGGAGTATATACGACCGAATTGAACGATGAAGTCCGCCTGCAGCAGCGGCTCGCCACCGCCAAAGGTTACTCCGCCGCCCGTTTTTTCAAAGTAGATGCCGTCTTTGTGCAGGTAGCTGCCCAGTTTCAGCGGCTTTTTTTCAACGTTTTGCGGAAACACCTTGTTGATCTCCCTGTTGCAGCAGTATTTGCA
>JAZQEQ010000014.1:0-2429 GCA_045539055.1 Oscillospiraceae bacterium
GGCTGCGGGCGGCGCAGAGATGTATGTAACGGGAAGCAATCCGCTTTCTACACAGGATGATGTTGCGGCGGCGCTGGTACACGACGGACTTAATGTGTTCGCCTGGTATGACGCTACAGATGAGGAGTATCATCGTCACATTTCAAAGGTCATCGACGCAAAGCCTAATGTTATCATAGACGACGGCGGCGACCTTGTAAACCTCATTCACAATGAGCGCCCTGAGCTTATTCCAGAGGTCATCGGCGGCTGTGAGGAGACTACCACAGGTATAATCAGACTTCAGGCTATGGATAAGGCGGGAGTTCTGAAATTCCCGATGGTGCTTGTGAATGACGCTGACTGCAAGCATCTGTTCGATAATCGTTATGGCACTGGTCAGTCTGTGTGGGACGGCATAAACCGTACAACTAATCTCATCGTTGCAGGCAAGAATGTTGTAGTTGCAGGCTATGGCTGGTGCGGTAAGGGCGTTGCTATGAGAGCAAAGGGCCTTGGTGCAGAGGTCATAGTTACGGAGATAGATCCCATCAAGGCTATGGAGGCTGTTATGGACGGCTTCAAGGTAATGCCGATGCGCGAGGCTGCTAAGATAGGCGATTTCTTCGTTACAGTTACAGGCTGCGCAGACGTTATCGGCGAGGAAGCTTTCCTCAACATGAAGGACGGTGCAATCAGCTGCAATGCAGGTCACTTTGATGTGGAAGTGAACATGGCGAAGCTCCGCGAGATCGCGACCGACAGCTACCTTGCAAGAAACAACATCATGGGCTACAAGCTCGCAAACGGCAATACTGTATTTATCATCGCAGAGGGCAGACTTGTAAATCTTGCGGCAGGCGACGGACACCCTGCGGAGATCATGGATATGAGCTTTGCTATTCAGGCACTCTCCGCACTCCATGTTGTAAAGAACAAGGGCAAGCTCGGCAAGGACGGCAGCATGACCGTAAACGTGCCTGCTGAGGTCGACAGAGAGGTAGCGCTCAGAAAGATCGCAAGCTGGGGCATCGAGATAGACAAGCTCACAGAGGAGCAGGAGAAGTACCTGAACGGCTGGGAGGTATAACATGAACGAAGTATACGAAAAGCTTTTAAAATGCTATAATTCGGTTGAAAAGAAGATAAGCTTCAAGCCCGAGATAGCGCTTATCCTCGGCAGTGGTCTGGGTGATTATGCGGACACCATGGACGTTAAGGAAACGCTCGATTATAACGAGCTTGAGGGCTTCCCGATATCCACTGTTGCAGGTCACAAGGGACGTTTTGTGTTTGGCTATGCAGGCGGTG
The DNA here is from genome assembly GCA_045539055.1 of Oscillospiraceae bacterium. Taxonomy (GTDB): domain Bacteria; phylum Bacillota; class Clostridia; order Oscillospirales; family Ruminococcaceae; genus CAG-115. The sequence continues at coordinate 1,291 of JAZQEQ010000014.1, forward strand.
TGCCGATAGTTGCGATGCAGGGCAGAGTTCATTACTACGAGGGCTACAAGATGTCCGATGTGGTGCTGCCGACCCGACTTATGAAGATGATGGGCGCAAAGACACTATTCCTCACAAACGCGGCAGGCGGCATCAACCGCACCTTTAACTGCGGCGATTTCATGCTGATAAACGACCATATCTCGTCATTTGTACCCTCGCCGCTTATTGGTGCGAATGTGGACGAGCTTGGAGTGCGTTTCCCTGATATGTCTGAGATATATTCCAAGCGTCTTCGCGACATTATCAAGAATGCAGCGCTTGACGAAAAGATACCGCTTCGCGAGGGCGTTTATGTGCAGACCAGCGGTCCGAACTACGAGTCGCCTGCGGAGATAAGAATGTACTCCGCGCTCGGTGCTGACGCGGTAGGAATGTCCACGGCGGTCGAGGCTATGGCGGCGCGTCACGCAGGCATGGAGATATGCGGAATAAGCTGCATTTCCAACCTTGCGGCAGGAATCTCGCAGAATCCCCTCACCCATGCTGAGGTGCAGGAAACAGCAGACCGCGTTGCTCCGTTGTTCAAGAGACTTGTTACAAGAGCGATCACTGACATCAGTGCTGCAAAATGATAATAATTATTTCAGGTGCATCACACACAGGAAAGACCGCTCTGGCACAAAGACTGCTGGAGCGGTATAAATTTCCGTACCTATCGATAGATCACCTTAAAATGGGGCTCATCCGAAGCGGTATGACCTCGCTTACGCCCGAGGATGACAGAGAGCTTGTCCCTTATCTCTGGCGCATCGTCAGCGAGATGATAAAGACCGCTATCGAGAACAAGCAGAACATGATAATTGAGGGCTGCTATGTGCCGTTCGACTGGCGCGACAGCTTCGATGAAAGCTATCTTGAGGACATCCGCTGCGTGTGGCTCATTATGACGGAGCAGTATATCCGAGATAATTTCGATGACATAAAGCGATTTGCGAATGTTATCGAGGACAGGCTTGATGACAGCTGGCTCACATCCGAGGAGCTTATCCGCGATAACGCGGAAAACCTCGCAGGCTGTAAGGAGTACGGCTGCGAGTATGTGCTGATAGACAAGGAATATGCGGTGGATATTGATATTAAATAATTAAGAAACCCCG
>JAZQEQ010000015.1:0-3534 GCA_045539055.1 Oscillospiraceae bacterium
AGCAGCTGACAAGGGCAGCAACGTAACACTGGTTCTTGTGGATCAAACGGCATTTGTTGTAAGCGTTAAGAACAACAAAGTCATCACAACACTCTCAAACGAAGATCTGAGAGGAAACATTTTCACAAACATAGATTCGACCGTTATTATATGAACGGACCTTTACAGGAATTCATGCCGATGCTCCGATTGAGCAAAGGCTGACGGTGGATCTACACTAACATACTATGGAGGTCAATTATGGTAAAATCACTTTATTCGGGCGTTACAGGTCTTAAGACACACCAGCAGAAGATGGACGTTATCGGTAACAACATCGCTAACGTAAACACCACAGGCTTTAAGACAAGCGTTGTTACATTCTCCGACGTATACTATCAGACCAAGAAGACAGCAAGCGGCACTACCGCTACTCTCGGTGGTACAAACCCCACACAGGTTGGTTACGGCGTTCAGATGAACACAACAACTCCCAACATGACACAGTCCGGCTTTACATTCTCCGACAGCATCTATGATATGGCGCTTGACGGAGAGGGCTTCTTCCAGCTGATGGACGGCGCAGGTAATGTGTTCTATACAAGAGCAGGTATCTTCAATGTTGATGAGATGGGCTATCTCGTTGACGCTAACGGTTACCACGTTCTCGGTGTTTCGGGCGACTCCAACAACCAGCCCGGCAGCTCTGAGATCATCAGGATCACAGTTCCCGAGACAGAGGCTAAGTGCTCATCTGCTACAAAGGAAGTCAACGGCACAAATGTTACTATCTCTGTATCGGCTCCTTCCGATAACACTGATATGTCCGTAACATTTACAAACGCTCAGTATCCCTTCGCTACATACGCAAACGGTATCCTGAACATCTTCTTTGATATGACAAAGCAGTACAACTCCGATGTTGAGTTCGAGGCTGCTATCCAGTCTGCTATCAAGGCAGGCGGTATCACACTTCCTGATGATGTTGAGCTGAAGTTTGAGTTCGAGACCATCCCCGATGATCCCGATGCAAAGATCGCAAGCAACTCCGTTGATGCTTGGAACTACAAGACAACATCCGCTTCCGGCGAGAGCTACTGGGAGTACACATACACAAGCCCCACAGACACAACTGTTACAGAAACAAAGACAGCTCAGCTCGCGTTTGACACTGATGATCTGCTCCAGAACGATATCGAAGTTACTATCGAGTGGGATGACGGCGCGATCGAAACAGCTGTTGAGGGCCCCACAGTAGCAGCTGACGGTACTATCAGCGGTGAATGGACCATCACTCTTTGCCCCACATCCACAGCAACAGAGATCAACAAGGCTATCGAGGCTTATATCGAGGAGCAGCAGGCTGGCGGCGTTACTGTTCCCAACCTTTCCTGCACAAAGTTCATCATGCCCAGCGACTCCGCTAACAGAGATGCTGCTATCCAGGCTATGGGCGGTCCTATCGTGCTCGAGGGTACAGAGGAAGGCGCGCTTGGTTGCACCATCACAGCAACAGAGGCAGGCGAGTACGCTAATAACTACAAGGTAGTATTTGCTTATTCCGCAAGCTACGATAACACAAAGGCTATCTGGGATGAGAATACTCTCACCATCACAGTTTGCAACAACACAACTCTTGAAGACATCAACGCAATGATCGAGAAGGCTGCAAACGGCGATGACAAGAAGCTGCTTGAGATCACAGGCATGGTAGAGCTCGACAGCATGAACGCAGCAGCAAGAGAAGCACTGTTCGGCGGCAACCCCTCGCTCTCTCTCGGCGGCGGTGCAGACAGCTTCTATACAGAGGTTGCAAAGTACCTTACAACATTCGGTCTGACAGACGGCCGCAGCGGTTCTGAGCAGAGCTATAAGGATCTTGAGAACGTAACTGTTCAGACAGACGGTACGATCATCGGTCTGCACAGCGTTCACGGCTACATCACACTCGGTCGTATCGACATCGCAACATTCGACAACCCCAACGGTCTTGAGCAGGTAGGCGGTACAATGTTCGGCGAGACTGTTGCTTCCGGTGCTGCAAAGGTGGAGGTCGCAGGCTCCAACGGCGCAGGCGAAGTAGTTTCCGGTGCACTGGAAATGTCCAACGTTGACCTTTCTCAGGAGTTCACAGACATGATCACCACACAGAGAGGCTATCAGGCAAACTCCAGAGTTATCACAACCTCCGATACAATGCTTGAAGAGCTTCTGAGCCTCAAGAGATAATCTGATCTAAATAATTCTGACTGATTAACGGCAAGCCCCCGTCTTACGGGGCGGGGGCATAGCTGTTGAGGTAAAATACTATGATATTTCTTACTAAGCTTGACGGCAAGGAATTTCTGCTGAATGAGCAGCTTATCGAGACCGTCACCGAAACTCCCGACACCGTTATAGTCCTTTCAAACGGGCACAGCTGTATAGTCCGTGAGAGTATGCGGGAGATACAAGCAAAAATTCTCGAATACAACAGGAATCAGCGCCGCCGTATCCTCAGACGTACTGAAGCGGCAGGCGACGAGCCTTTAACATAATCAACGGACAAGCACAAAGCTTTCCTAAGCATAGACACTAAATAAATCTCAATAAAGAAAAGCGAGGGATATATTTTGAATATTTCACTTATCATAGGCTGGGTAATTTCATTCGGTCTGGTCATCTTCGGTATCTTCGACGGTGGCGAGATCATGTGGTTCATCGAGGTTGCTTCGCTTGCTATCACGGTCGGCGGTACCATCGGCTGTCTTATCGCATCCTTCCCCATGTCCTATCTTGCAGGCGTGCCGAAGAAGTTTGCAATGGCGCTGTTCCCCAAGAAGTACAAGCCCGAAAAGTACATCGAGGAGATCGTTGAGTATGCAAAGATCGCAAGAGGACGCGGTCTGCTGGCTCTCGAGGAAAGCGCAAACGGATGTCAGGACCAGTTTATGAAGTCCGCGCTGATGCTCATCGTTGACGCTAACGACGCTGACAAGGTACGCGGTATGCTGGACGACGCTATCAACTTTATGTGTGAGCGTCATGAAAACGGACGTGCGTTCTTTGAAAAGGGTGTCGGTGTATTCCCTGCATTCGGTATGCTGGGTACTCTGGTAGGTCTGGTAAACATGCTGAACACTATGGACTCCAACCCTGATGGTCTTGCTTCGGGTATGGCTACCGCGCTTATCACTACATTCTACGGCTCGCTGTTCGCAAACGTGCTTTTCGCACCTATCGCGGCTGCGCTGAAGAATACACATGAGGACGAGCTGCTCTGTATGCAGATAATCGAGGAGGGCGTACTTGCTATCGCCGCAGGTTCAAACCCCAGATATATCCAGGAAAAGCTTGAATTTATGCTTCCGAAGAGCAAGCAGAAGTCCGATAAGGCTGCTTAATTAAGTTTTTTTCAAAAAAATTAAAAAAAATCACTAAAATGTTTGCAAAATCCGCAAATATGTGGTACAATAATATAATGGGTACAATGTATATTGTTCCATTGGACGAAAAGGGGGTCGAGCGTTATGGCTAAGAGAGAAAAAAAGCCGCAGGAAAACCATGATAATGACT
>JAZQEQ010000016.1:0-4171 GCA_045539055.1 Oscillospiraceae bacterium
GATATGTATCTTGCTCGTTTTCGTGGCGGCAGGCGAGTACATTTTCCAGTGGTGGCAGTTTGAGAAAAAGCTCAAGATGTCAAAGCAAGAGGTAAAGGAAGAATACAAGCAGACAGAGGGTGACCCCCAGGTAAAGAGCAAGATAAAGCAGAAGCAGCAGCAGATGGCAATGGCGCGTATGATGCAGGAAGTGCCCACTGCTGACGTAGTAATCCGTAACCCTACTCACTTCGCGGTCGCGTTGAGGTACGATCAGGACAAGAACCGCGCACCTCAGGTAGTCGCAAAGGGCAAGGATTATGTTGCGCTGAGAATAGTAAAGATAGCAGAGGAGAACGACGTATACGTTACAGAGGATCCTCCGCTTGCAAGACTTCTGTACAGCACGGTAGATATCGGACGAGAGATACCTGTGGAGCTGTACAATGCTGTCGCAGAAATACTGACAGTGGTCTATAAGATAAAGAATAAATCGCTTCATGCTTAAAATATAAGATACAAATAGTTATAATTCGACAAAACATTACAGAAAGGAGAGTGGAAAGCATAGTACGTAAGCTGTTAAGCAATTCGCTTGTATTGTTCGTTATTTTCGTTGTACTGGCTATTATCATCCCGCTCCCTTCCTGGCTGCTGGATTTCATGATACTTCTGAACATAGCTCTCAGCCTTGTAATTCTCGTAATGACTATGTTCATCAAGGAAGCACTGGAGTTCTCAGTGTTCCCGACCGTGCTGCTTATCACTACGGTGCTGCGATTGTCGCTCAATATCTCGACTACAAGAGGTATCCTTTCTTCAGGATACGCGGGAGAGGTAATCAAGGCTTTCGGAAGCTTCGTAATGGGCGGCGACGCAATCGTCGGCTTCCTGATATTCATTATCATCGTTCTGGTAAACTTCATCGTAATCACAAAGGGTTCAGAGCGAGTATCTGAGGTTGCTGCCCGCTTTACACTGGACGCTATGCCCGGTAAGCAGATGGCTATCGACGCGGATCTGAACTCAGGTCTTATAAACGAGGAGCAGGCGAAGCTCCGTCGTTCCAATGTTCAGCGCGAGGCTGACTTCTACGGCTCCATGGACGGTGCTACGAAGTTCGTTAAGGGTGATGCGATCATGTCTATCATCACCACCCTCGTAAACCTCATCGGTGGCGTTATCATCGGTATGATGCGTGACGGCGGCGATTTCGGAACTATCCTCAATTCCTACTCCCTCGCAACCGTAGGTGACGGACTTTGTTCGCAGATCCCTGCGCTCCTCATCTCCGTTGCAACAGGTATGATCGTAACCAGAGCTGCCAGCCAGGACAGCCTGATGAACGACGTCAAGTCGCAGTTTACAGCACAGCCTTTCGTTCTGCTGATCGCCGGAATGGTAATGATCGTTATGATGCTGATCCCCGGCTTCCCGACAGTAGTATGTCTTATTCTCGGCGTTCTGCTGATCGTTGCTGCGGTATTCCTTGACAGAAACAAGAAGCGAATGGCGCAGCTTGAGCTTGCACAGCGTGCCAAGGAAGAACAGCGCGAGCTTGAAAAGGCAACGAATGCGGATAATGACTACTTCCGTGATATCGACAATGTATTCAAGCTGCTGAATGTTGAACCGATAGAGATGGAGTTCGGATATTCGCTGCTGCGTCTTGTTGACGAAAAGAGCGGCGGTAACTTCATCGAGCGTGTCGTTATCTTCCGTAAGCAGTTTGCACTGGACATGGGTATGGTAATCCCGTCTGTAAGAATGACCGATAACCCTGAGATCAACCCCAACCAGTACATTATAAAGATAAAGGGCGAGGAGGTAGCCCGCGGCGAGATACTCGTCGATCACTACCTCGCGCTGGACAGCGGCGACATTACCGCACAGGTCGAGGGCATCGACACGGTCGAGCCTGCGTTCGGACTTCCTGCAAAGTGGATATCCGAGGACAAGAAGATCATGGCGGACGTTGCAGGATACACGCTTATCGATCCTGTTTCGGTAATGATAACCCACTGGTCAGAGATCATGAAGCGCTATGCGCATGAGATACTCTCCAGACAGGATGTCAACACGATGGTCGAAAATGTCAAGAAGACAAACCCGATCATTGTCGAAGATCTTATACCCAAGGTTATTTCTGTCGGATATTTACAGAAAGTATTGTCGAATCTCCTCAAAGAGGGTATTCCGATACGCGATCTGGAAACTATTCTTGAAACTCTCGGCGATCATGCCAACGTCCTTAAGGATATGGACATCGTGACTGAGTATGTGCGTCAGGCACTTAAGCGTACTATCACAAGACGCTTTGCCGAGGCGAACTCGCTCAGAGTTATCACGCTCGATACCCAGATAGAGGATATGATCGTAAGCTCGGTAAAGAAATCCGATCAGGGCAGCTATCTTGCGATGGCGCCTGATGTGATACAGCAGATCGTAAGCTCGACAAACCACGAGATAGACAAGATCAAGGATGTTATTCCGACAGTCATCATACTTACATCGCCTGTCGTGCGTATTTATTTCAAGAAGCTCACCGATCAGTTCATTCCGAACATCACGGTGCTGTCTTACAGTGAGATAGACGCAGCAGCACAGATACAGGCGATAGGAAACATCTCGCTCAGTCCCGTTATGGCATAAGGAATTCACCGGACACAGCAGACATCGGGCTACGGAATAAAAGGGGGTGCGGACAATGGATAACAGTACAGCGGCTTTGCTACAGGATTATATGTATAGCCGTGACGAATCTGTGCGCAACGAGATAGTGCTTAAAAATCTCTCGCTTGTCCGTGGCTGCGCACTCGCACTGCGAAACACCTATGTAAAGTTCGGCGATGTTGACGATGTGATCAACGAGGGCGTTATCGCCCTGATGGAGGCTATTGAGACATACGACCCCGAAAAAGGCGCAAAGTTTGAGACCTATGCAACGCTCAGGATACGCGGAGCTATTATCGACTATGTAAGAAGTCAGGACTGGGTGCCGAGAAGCGTTCGCAAATTTGCCCGCGACCTTGACAATGCAAACAGTGTATTGTATAATCAGTATAACAGAATGCCCACAAATGCAGAGCTTTCGGAGTATCTGGAGATGACGGAGGATAAGCTGCTTAAATGCATGGCTGAAGCTTCCACTACCGTCACATTATCCTTTGAAGAGCTGCTGTATGAGGACAATTTTGAAGATCATCCTGCTTCCGCAGGCGAGGCTACCGATGCAGGTGTGCTTCGTGAGGAGTGCCGCCGTGTTATAGCGGATGCGATAGACTCGCTCAAGGAAAAAGAAAAACAGGTAATTACTCTATATTACTATAAAAACATGAAATATTCGGATATAGCAAAGACGCTCGGCATTTCAGAGTCGAGAGTGTGCCAGATAAATACCAAGGCTACTCTTACGCTGAAGACCCTGCTGGAGCCGTATATTAAAGGAGGTAGGCAGTCATGAACAGAGGCTTTTACTTAGCCGCCAACGGCATGATAATGAACCAGCGCAAGCTGGACTGTATCGGTAACAACCTTACCAATATGTCAACATCAGGCTACAAGGCCGACACCATACTTACCGAGAGATTTGACGAGGCTATGATACTTGTAAAGCACCGCGAGGAGCTGTCAGGTACATTCGGTATGACTTATGTGGACACCTCTTATACAAATCTTGAGCAGGGTACGTTCGAGATGACCGACAGCCCCTTTGACGTGGCTATACAGGGCAATGTTTATTTCAACGTTGCGGCTTACAACGGTCAGACGATGCTCACAAGAAACGGTCAGTGGGAGCTTGACGGCGAGGGCTACCTCTGCCTGTCGAACTCGGGACGTATCCTCGGCGAGAACGGCGAGATATTTGTTGGAAACAAGGATTTTGTCATTGACGTTGACGGAACTGTATATCAGGAGGGTCAGGTGGTCGACAGACTTATGCTGTCCTATATCAATCCTGAAGGAAATATAGACAAGTTCGGCGCGAACCTGTTCACCTCGGTAGAGGCAACAGAGGTTCCCGAGGGCGAGCGCTTCGATATAATTCAGGGTGCGTATGAGCGTTCTAATATCGATCTCAACTATGAGATGACTATGATGATGAACGCAAACCGTCTTTATGAAGCATCAAGCTCGATCTTAAAGCTTATTGACGGCATGAACCAGAAGGCTGCTTCACAGATAGCAAAGC
>JAZQEQ010000017.1:0-7231 GCA_045539055.1 Oscillospiraceae bacterium
GACCGCTTGGCCTCCGACTTGACTACAACTGAGCCATACTCTATGACCGCCGAGACCGATGGAGCTCTCACTACCGTTTCCATCACAAATAATAGCGACCGAGCCATTGAAAGCTGGTCTATTGAGATCGAAAACGGCGGATTTAACGAGGGATATGAGATAACGGGAGCGGAAATAGGCAGTAATCTTTCTACTTTCGATAAGATCAAACAGTTGTTTGGCGCAGATATCCCAGAGAGACATGATCTTATAACCAGCATAAAAGGTGTTGAAATAGCGGCAGGCGACACATATTGCTTCAGCTATATCGATCATGTAAACGCTGAGTTCTCTGTCGACGATATGTCGCTTAATATCAGCTATAAGATCGACATTCTGTTCTTTATGACCATGCTTGTAGCACTGTTTGTAGCTGCTGTTGCAATGATTATCCCTGGTGTTTCAGGAAGCTTTGTCATGATGCTTCTTGGTGTTTATTCAACCGTTATAGCGGCTGTTAAAGACTTTAACCTTATGATCATCATTCCATGTGCTATCGGAGCTGTATTGGGTATAATACTTGGCGCTAGACTGATATCCACACTTCTCAAGAAATACAGCCTCATGGTATACAGCCTTATAATGGGTCTTGTTATAGGTTCTGTCTACGCTATCCTGCCAGCAGGCTTTGGATTTAATATTGAAACAGGATACGGCTTCGTTACACTATTCTGTGGTGTACTTGTATCTGTTCTTATCGACAAGCTCGGAAAGCCCGCTGAAGAAAATTAAAATACACGGCATAAGAAAACCACTCTCGGACAATAATACTTGTACAGACAAGTCTATTGTTCGGGAGTGGTTTTTTGTATTATAATAAAGTTGAAATTAGCGGTGTTAATACCTCGAAATTAAAGGTGCTGAAAGAAGCAGAGAAGATGGCACTTCTCAGAAAGGTAAAGCAAGGTGACATGACAGCTCGTGAAGAGCTGATCAACGGCAATCTCAGGCTTGTTCTGAGCGTCATACAGCGCTTTTCGGGCAGAGGCGAAAACGCTGACGACCTGTTTCAGGTAGGTTGCATAGGGCTTATAAAAGCAATAGACAATTTCGACATTACTCAACCTGTAAAGTTCTCGACCTACGCAGTACCGATGATACAAGGAGAGCTGCGCAGATATCTCAGAGATAATGCTCCTGTCAGAGTAAGCCGCTCAATCCGTGATCTTGCGTATCGCGCAATGCAGGCGAAGGAAACGCTTACCTTGAAACTCGGTAAGGAGCCCACTGTTGAACAAGTTGCTAAAGAGATTGATGTTCCAAGACAGGATGTCGTGATCGCCCTTGAAGCCATAAGCGAGCCAATATCTCTATACGAGCCTGTTTTTTCCGAATCAGGTGATACTATCTACGTTATAGACCAGCTGGGAGATCATAATGATGATGAGAACTGGCTGGATGAGATATCTTTAAAGGAAGCGATGCTGCAGCTTGGACAAAGAGAAAAGCGGATACTAAGCTTGCGATTTTTCCGTGGCAAGACTCAGGTAGAGGTCGCGAAAGAAATAGGCATAAGTCAGGCGCAGGTATCCCGCTTAGAAAAAGGCGCACTTCAGAAGATCAAAAACAGGATCTAGCTGCATACTCGCTCCAACTCATCGCGAAGCTGTTTTATGATCCTTTTCTCAAGCCTTGAAATGTAGCTTTGAGATATTCCTATCTCGTCAGCAACTTCTTTCTGTGTCTTTTCTTTTTTTCCGTTTAACCCAAATCTCATTTCCATGATAAGCTTTTCTCGCGGATCAAGCTTGTTTATCGCCTCATAAAGCAGCTTTTTTTCTACTTCATTATCAAGATGGGCATTGACACAGTCAATATCTGTACCAAGAACGTCAGAGAGCAGAAGTTCGTTTCCGTCCCAATCAATATTAAGTGGCTCATCAAAGGATACTTCGTTTTTATAGTGATTTGACTTTCTTAGAAACATCAGTATCTCGTTTTCAATGCACCTCGAAGCGTAGGTTGCAAGCTTAATATTTTTATGAACGCTGAATGTATTGACCGCTTTAATCAGCCCGATAGTACCGATCGAAACAAGATCCTCAAGACCAATGCCGGTGCTTTCAAATTTTTTTGCGATATAAACCACCAGACGCAGATTATGTATTATAAGCTTATCCCTTGCAGTTTCAAAATCCTTTTCAAGCATAAGAAAAGTTTGCTGCTCTTCCTCCGATGAAAGAGGAGGAGGTAGCGTGTCTGTCCCATTTATATAGTGAACATAATCCCTGTTTGCCTTTGTAAAATAGTGCAGAAAAGCAACCAGACCCTCGTATAGTATCTGCTTAAGATATTTCCTCATAATCTTTCCTCCGTTATAATAATATCAGCTCAGGATTGAACAAGCATTGTGTTCCGATAGGCTTAGTGCAAACACCGATCACCGCATCTACGGCTTTATCACCGATGAAGATTTTGTCCGCCTTAAATACAGGTATGAGTGATTCACCCATTATTGTTGAATACGGCAAGAGCCTGATGCCCTCGATATCAGTAGTATTACCGCTAAGGTAAGAAGCAATGCTTTGAGGGACTATCGGCACAATATTATCGAAACTGCAGATTATAGCTGGCTTGCCGCTGAAAGGATCGCACAATGAATTGCCTGTATCAGCAATACCTTCAAGCTCCACTTCAGTACCGTTTGCAATTATCTTTATTTCACGATACGTTACTGAAAGCTTACGCCTTCCAATAACATAATGAGTAAATCTCACTATGGAATAAGCGATGGCTGTCACTATCGCAACAAATATGATCGGCACATCAAAGTAGACCGTGCCGTTGCGATAAAACATACCATAAGGTGCCCAAAAGATCCAAATCGCAAGCATTAAACCTGCATAGACGAAGCATATCAGAAGAAAGCACAGTGTATTTATGATCATATCAGGTAGTGTTGCCTTACCAAAAGTGATCCAGACGATCAATACGCAGCTAAGTATCTTGAGCAGCGTTGAGATCCAGAAAGAGAGCGCTGGCAAGAATATTACCAACGACATCAGAGCGCCTGCAAAAGAAGCTAAGATCCGCCTTTTAAGTGATACATCCTTTCGTAGTAACAAAGATGATCCGCGTATAAGAAAATAGTTTATGTAAAGGTTTATAACGATCAGAACATCTACATATATGATCATATCATCACCACACTTCCGATATGGTAATATTATACAGCAGATACTATGCGAAATATGTAAAACCAAAGGCGAAAAAACTGATTATAGTTATAGTAAAATAAAAAAAGAGCACGATACAGGTCGAAAAACCTTTCGTGCTCTTATAGTTTCTTCTATTTTAATTAGTCGCGGTTGAACTCAGCCAGCTCAAGACCTTCGTTCTTATCAAGTGCCCACTTGATGTTCCACTCGCTTGTGAAGATGAGCAGATAGTTGCCCTTTACATCCTGGATAAGCTTGGTGTCAGATGTGAGTATCAGCTTGTTCAGCTCATCAAGACCACCCGAAACATGCTTTTCACTGGTTATCCATCTGATGTACTGGTAGGGAAGACCCTCGCGGATAATATCAACGTTATACTCATTTTTAAGGCGGTATTCCAGTACTTCAAACTGAAGCACACCAACAACACCAACAATAACCTCCTCAAAACCTGTCTGAGGCTCAGAGAATATCTGAATAGCACCTTCCTGTGCTATCTGTGTAGTACCCTTGATAAACTGCTTACGCTTAAGTGTATCCTTCTGGCGGATTCTCGCGAAATGCTCGGGCGCAAATGTAGGGATACCCTCAAACTTTACCTTTTTCTTGGGAGAACACAGTGTATCGCCTATAGAGAAAACACCTGGGTCAAACACACCCATGATATCACCCGCATAAGCCTCGGAAATGACCTCGCGCTCGCTTGCCATTATCTGCTGAGGCTGTGACAGACGCATAGTTCGTCCGTTCTGAACATGAAGGACTTCCATATCCTTCTCAAATTTGCCGCTGCAAATGCGCATGAAAGCAATTCTGTCGCGATGAGCCTTATTCATGTTAGCCTGGATCTTAAAAACGAACGCAGAAAAGTTCTCATCAAACGGATCAACAACTCCATCTTCCGTGTTACGGGGCAGAGGAGAGGTAGTCATCTTCAGGAAGTGTTCAAGGAAAGGCTCAACACCAAAGTTTGTGAGAGCAGAACCGAAGAATACAGGTGAGAGCTTACCACTGTTTATAAGGTCGATGTTGAATTCCTCGCTTGCACCGTCAAGCAGCTCTACGTCTTCGGTAAGAGTATCATAGTTGTTCTGTCCGATAATACTTGCGAGAGAAGCATCATTAAGATCTACTTCAGTAGCAGCGACCTCACGGGAACCGTTGTTTGCCTCAAAAGAAATGATACGGCGGGTGGAGCGCTCATAAACACCCTTAAAATCCTTACCGCTGCCTATCGGCCAGTTCACGGGATAAGTTTTTATACCAAGCTCGTTCTCTATCTCGTCAAGCAGGTCAAAAGGATTCTGTGCCTCTCTGTCCATCTTGTTGATGAAAGTAAAGATGGGGATATTACGCATTACACAGACCTTGAACAGCTTTCTTGTCTGATTCTCAACACCCTTTGCAGCATCAATGACCATTACTGCGCTGTCTGCAGCCATAAGGGTACGATAGGTATCCTCGGAAAAGTCCTGATGTCCGGGGGTATCGAGGATATTTATACAGTATCCATCATAATTGAACTGCATTACAGAAGAAGTAACAGAAATACCTCTCTGCTTCTCGATCTCCATCCAGTCAGAAGTTGCGTGACGTGCACTCTTTTTGCCCTTTACAGCGCCCGCAAGCGAAATAGCTCCTCCGTAGAGCAGGAATTTTTCAGTAAGTGTAGTCTTACCCGCGTCAGGGTGAGAGATTATCGCAAACGTGCGGCGCTTTTCTATTTCTTTTCTTAATTCAGACATATCGTTCTTCCTTTTGTTCTAAATTTATTCGGAAATATCTTCAGAGCCTTCCAAAGCCATTTCCATATTATATACATTTTCCTTTGCATCTAAGTCAGTAGGCTCCTCGATGCCCTTGTTCTTCATTGTCATTATAACGATCACGCCTACAATGATCGGCATATAGAACGTGAATAATCTCCACAGCAGGGTAGATACATTAACGTACTCGCCAAATATGGTACCAAAGAACCCCGCATATCCGAATTCAGCAGCACCCATTGCACCGGGCAGCGGCCAGAAGGACGATATCATAAGCACGAAGGCCTGATAAGAGATGACCTGGAAAAGGCTAGTTCCTGAAAGACCAAAGCCGAGGTACAGGAGATAGGAAATGCTGAAAAACAGAGTAAGCTGGATAAAATTAAGAATAAACGATTTTATAATGAGAGGTATATTTTTCTTAATGAACTTAAAGTTCTTATGAAACTTTTCAATTTCACGCGCTATGTAAAGTCGCCACTTGACAGGATTTTTAACCAGGTGGAGCTTCACTCCGACAGATATAAACCAGTTCGCGATCTTGAGAGTACCGTTTTTCCATACGGCAATACCGATAAGCGCAATGATAACAGCAGTATTTATAGCGAAGCCGATAAATACAAAGGGCATGAGACCCTTTTGATTAAGATCATCGCCAAACTCATTAAATCCTATGATCAAAGCAATTACCGAATAAATCGTGAGAGTAAACTGATACACGATAAATCTAGATAAAAGAGCAGTCATGGCGGAGCCGAGAGGCACACCAAATTTTACAAGGTAGTAAGCCTGCATGGGCTGACCACCGGAAGCACTAGGAGTTATGCAGTTAAAATACTGTCCTATAATAGTATCAAACCACGAATGCCATAAACGCGTTTTAGAATGCATGGATTTCAGCATTAAGTGGATAGTGCCCGCCTCACAAAGCCAATACAACACCATGAAGGCTGCACATATCAAAAGAAATATAGGGTTTATCTTCTGAAAAGCGGCAACAATATTATCAATTCCATCAACAAAAAGCAAATATATGATCATAACCACAAATGCAATACCGCAAATGATTAGATTTAGCTTATTGCTTTTTTTCTTCTTTCCTTCGGATTTAGCCATAATCTATAATACCTCTTAATTGACAAAAATAATACATACTTTATTATTATAAATTATTCTGCTTTTATTGTCAATAGTTTTACTTAAAATCGAGTAAATAAGCAGTAAAAAATGACATAGTGTTACATTATTTATAAGTATATATTCAAATTCTATACGCTTCTATTGCAAATATTCGTGATTTATGGTATACTAATAAGATGAAATAATATGGAAAGGAACGCAACGTATGGACATCAGAGTCGGTGATATACTTGTTATGAAAAAGCAGCATCCCGTTTGCGGAAGCACTGAAATGCTTGTTCAGCGAAGCGGAGCTGATTTCAGATTGTGCTGTAAGGGATGTGGTCATGTCTTCATGATACCTCGCGTAAAATGTGAAAAGAACATTAAAACAGTTATAAGAGAAGCCGAAAATTAGCTTAAGTCAATTATGAGAAGCGAATTTTCGGAGGTAGAAATATATGATAGACAAATTGAAAATGGCAGATGCCAGATATGATGAGATCAATAATAAGCTTTCTGATCCCACGGTCATAGCTGATAACGACCTGTACAGATCGCTCATGAAAGAATACAAGGCTCTTACTCCGCTTATCGAAACTTACAGAAGCTATCAGAAGGCGGTCAGTGATTTTGATGATGCTAAAGCAACGCTTGATGAAGCAGGCGCTGACGAGGAGCTTCGTGAAATGGCTCAGGATGAGTTCAACGACAGCAAGGAACGAATCGAAAAACTCACTGAAGAACTTAAAATATTGTTACTGCCGAAGGACCCTGATGACGACAGAAACGTTATTATGGAGATAAGAGGCGGCGCTGGCGGCGATGAAGCAGCACTGTTCGCAAACTCACTGTTCAGAATGTACACGATGTACGCGCAGTCACAGGGCTGGAAGATAGAAGTTCTGAGCGCTAACCCAACTGAGCTTGGTGGTTATAAGGAAGTGTCTTTCAGCGTCACAGGCGAGGGTGCTTATGCTAAAATGAAATACGAAAGCGGTGTTCACAGGGTACAGCGAGTTCCGGAAACAGAATCTCAGGGGCGCATCCATACATCGACTATTACAGTAGCTGTTCTGCCTGAGGTTGAGGAAGTTGATGTTGATATAAACCCTGCGGACCTTACCGTGCAGACTTATCGTTCAAGCG
>JAZQEQ010000018.1:0-2745 GCA_045539055.1 Oscillospiraceae bacterium
GATAGCATCCTTAAAGCTGCCGCTGTTTTCCAGCATCATCCTGCGATTGTTTTCTATGCTGCGTATCTCTGCACGAAGTGCGTCAATATCCTTTGCAGCCGCAACCTCGTCAAGATTAAACTGCGCAATGTCATCAGACAGCGTCTTTATCTGCTCCGCATTGCCGCTGCGCTGTGCATCGGACTCGGACAGCTTCGCTTCAAGCTCCGCTATCTTCTCATCAAGCTTTGTGATAAGCTCCGCGCACTCTGTAACAAGCTCGCCCTGCTGCTTTATCTGCGCATCAAAGCGTTCTACTGTGAGCTTTGCGGTCTCGCCCTGCTCGGAAAGCTGCGAGATAAGGCTGTCAAGCCTTGAAAGCTCAGCGTTCCAACGCACTTCCTCGTTATCAAGGTCGCGCAGTTCTTCCTGCATTCCCTCGATCTCGATAGAAAACTTTGCGTTTTCTGCCTGATACTGGCGGAACTCCTCGCTCTTTTCGTTCTGAAGCTGACGCAGCTTTGTTATCTCGGAATACAGCGTTTCGATCTCCTGCTTACGGGAAATGATTCCGCTGCCGGTCACCTTACTACCGCCCGTGAACGAACCGCCTGCATTCACCACCTGACCGTCAAGCGTTACGATACGGAACTTGTTTCCGTATCGTTTTCCGATGAACGCAGCCGTGTCGATATCATCGACCACCGCAGTAGTTCCGAGCAGATACCTCACTATCTCGGAATACTCGTCATCGCACTGTACAAGCTCGCTTGCGATGCCCTCAAAGCCCTCCTCGGAGGACAGCTTAGGCTCGTTGAGCGAACGTCCCTTCATGCTCGAAATAGGGAGCATGGTAGCACGTCCTGCATTTGTTTCCTTCAAAAATCTGATACAGCGCTTTGCGGTGTCCTCGTTGTCAACGATGATGTGCTGCATCACTGACTGCAATACAGTTTCGATCGCTGTAACGTACTTATCCTCAACGCTGATGATATCCGCAACGATACCGTGAATACCGCTTATTCTGCCCGATTTCGAGGCTTTTATAAGCTCCTTTACGCTGCGGTAATAGCCCTCCATGCTGTTTTCAACATCACGCAGGACGTTGTATCTCTGCTGCTTTGAGCCAAGCTCTGCCGTTACCTCGTCAAGAGCCTGCTTCGCATCGTTCATGCGGCGCTTTTTGCCGTCACTGAGGCGCTCATAGCCCGACAGCTTGTTCTTTGTTGTGTCACGCTGCTCGGCTATCTCTTTCAGCTTCTTTGAAGCCTCAGCCTTGCCGTCGTTATATTCCTTAAGCTTAGCCTCGCCGTCATTCAGACCCTCTAAGAATACGCGTTTCTGCTCTGCGGCTTCTTCCGCTGCGCGCTCTGCCTGATTGGACTTTATACTTGCCTCGCTCTTATCGCGGTAATACTGTGCAAGCTCTGCGTCAAGCTCTGAATAAGCCTTGTCCGCCTGTGCGCTCTTGTCCGCGATCTCAGACAGCTTGTTCTGAGCCGTTTCACGCTTATTTGCAATATCGGAAAGCTCCTGCTCCTTTGCAGATATCTTTTCCTCAACAGCCTTTATCTCGTCATCAAAGCCGCTGCTGCTCTTTTCAGCCGCAGCGATCTGCTCCGACAGCTCCTCGCGGCGCTGCTCGTTATGACGCAGGTCGTTTTCAAGCACCTGTATATTCGCGCGCTTTTCTGCTATCTCGTCATTTACAGTCTGGCGGCTCCTGCGGAATCGCTCAAGCTCCGCCTGTATCCTCATACGCTTGTCAGAAGCTTCCTCTATTCCTGTTTCAAGCTTTTCGATATCGTGCTCGTAATGCTCCGTTTCCGCGCGGTTTAACAGCAGATCATCGTCCAGCTTTTTCAGTGCGTCACGCTGGTTTGAAAGTCTTGCGGTGCTGACCGAAATCTCAAGTCCCTTTTTCTCTGCGTAAAGCTCCGCTGCCAGTGCAGCCTTTTCCGACTGCTTTTTAAGTATCGGCAGACGCTCCTCGTCAACTCGGATTATATCCTTCTGACGGGTGATATTCTCCTCTGCACGCTGAAGCTGTCTTTCTGCCTCTGCCTTTTTATGCAGGAACAGCGATACGCCCGCAGCCTCCTCAAATATCTCGCGGCGCTGTGAACCTCTCGCGTTTACTATCTCGGCAACTCTACCCTGTCCGACGATGGAATAACCGTCACGTCCGAGACCCGTGCCCATCAGCATCTCCTGAATATCCTTAAGACGCGACTTCTGACCGTTTATGAGATACTCGCTCTCGCCCGAACGATACAGCTTACGAGATATCACAACCTCGTCAGCATCAACGCCGAGCGCCCTGTCGCAGTTGTCAATAGTGAGTGCTACCTTTGCAAAGCCCATCGGCTTTCTCTCCACGGTACCGTGGAAGATAACGTCCTCCATCTTCTCTCCGCGCAGAGTTTTAGCGCCCTGCTCTCCCATTACCCAGCGCAGCGCGTCACTTATATTACTTTTTCCGTTACCGTTGCTGCCAACGACAGCAGTGGTCTTGGTGTCGAAATTGAGCACGGTCTTGTCCGCAAAGGACTTGAAGCCGTGTATTTCAAGTGATTTAAAAAACATCAATTACCTCTGCTTTTCAAATTTCTTTTTCTGCACATAATCTTATATATTCGCCCTGCATAGCTTTAACTTTCACCCTGTAACCAAGCCTTTCAAGCTCCGCTATATTGCAGCGCTTCTGACCGGTTGCGCGGCTTATGTTGCGCGGGTCGGTGTACAGTGTATATGCGCCCTTTTCCA
>JAZQEQ010000019.1:0-20662 GCA_045539055.1 Oscillospiraceae bacterium
GTTCCTTCTGCGACATCGGCATATATGAGCTTCTCGCCTCCGCTAAAGCTGAACATATAGCTTCCGTCAACGCTTCCGCTTATCATATCGGAGCTGAATTCACCTGTTTCTGTCTCATAACTCAGCGCGACCGAGCTTCCCTTTGGAAGCAATATCTCGGCATCGCCGCTTCTTGCCTCCAGACCGCTACCATCCGTTATCTCATCAAACGACAGCCTTACATCACCCGTGCCGCTGGTAAGCCGCACAAGTCCGTCACAACCGCTTACATCGATATCACCGCTCTTTGTGATGATATTGAGCTGCTCTGCGACAATGCCCTCAGCTTCTACCGTGCCCGAGGACGTGTAGACCGTAACGATCTCATAGGTATGCTCGGGAAGATACAGCCTGAACCCCAGATCGATATCCTCCGTATCTATCAGCGACAGCTTGAACTCGTCGCTCTCCTCGACAACTATCCTGTTGTCGCCTTTCATTACCGAGATAGGAACTATACTCCTGTACTCGAACCTTATTTCGTCACCATCATAAGGAATAAGTTCCGCGCTGCATTTCAGCAGGTTCAGCTCTATATGATCGCATATCTCTATGGTATTGCTGCCCTCGTAAAGCTCTGCATTTCCCTTGCTGTCACGCAAAAACCATGTGCACGCTCCGAAGGTCAGTGTAAGCGCACCCATCACGACAAGCCAGCGGTTGAATGTTCTGCTCATCGTCACCAACCTCTCAGCCTGTCACAGCGACGTCTGAATACCGTGAAAAGCTTTGCGACAGCAAATCCTGCTTTTACAGCGAGAAGCGCCGCAAACACAGAAGCGCTCGCCGCAAAAAGTCCGCCGAAAAGCATAAGGAGGGGCGAAAGCTCAGTGATGACGAAGCTTACCTCAAAAACGAGCATCACTGCGCCAAGCACCGCAAACAGTATCCCGGCGGGAAAGCACAGCACGGAGGCGCTCAGCACTGCAAGCATCACAATAAACACCACTGCAAAAATAACAGCGTATGCGGAATATAATCCCCACACCTTGTATCTGTTCACAGTGCCACCTCCAAGTAAATCCCGAGTTATTTAAAAGATCAGCCTTGTGTCTTTGTATTCATTACCACGCGGTCGATATTCTCTCTGTATGTATCCATAGCCTGCACGATCTTTTCAACGGTTTCCCTGTTCTCCGCAGAGCTGTTCTTCATCTCATCAACATCGGTCCTCAGCTGTCCGAAGATGCTGCTTACCTCATCTACGCTGCTTGTCTGGAGCTCGATATTTTCATAAAGCGAATCAAAGCGCTTGTTGAGCTGATCAAAGCTTTCCTGAAGCTCACCCATAGTCGCCTCGGAACGCTCGATAGCAAGTGTGCTCGACTCAAACTGCTCGGAGATATTTTCCACCTGACTGAGCAGATGGCTCACCACCTCAGATACTCGATCTGCAAAGCGGTCGCTGTTTTCGGAAAGATCCTTCATTTCAGAAGCAACGACAGCAAAGCCTGCACCTGCTGCACCTGCATGAGAAGCCTCGACAGCGGCATTGAGCGAAAGCAGTGTTGTCTTGAACGAAATAGAACCAAGCTGCTCCGCGATCGCTGCGACCTCATTCATCTGAGTCTTCATCGCCGCAACAGCCTTGCTCGTTTCTGTGATGCCTGTGATAGCGTCACGCAGCTGGAACTTCATCGCATTCATGTTGTCCTCGTTCTCTGTGAGTGCCTCCTCGAAATGCTTTACCTGAAGATTCAGCTCCTTGATATGCTCGGAAGTCGCATCTACCTTTACACGAACGTCATCGCAGGTGTCTGCGACAGCAGCCGCACTCTCAATGATAGTAGCGGAATCCTGCTGAAGCGTACGGGTGCTCTCGTTGATGCTCATAGAGGAGTTGTTGAAGTCGCGCTGGATCTTGTTTCCCATCTCCTGCATATTCCAGAGCACATTTTCAGATACCAGTGCCTGCTCGCGGTTGAGGTCGATAAAGGCACGGCCGCGCTTGATAGCAAGCACCAGCAGGAAGCCTGCAAGCGTAAAGATAACAAGACAGAGGATATACTGAGAAAGGCTCTCTGCCTTGCCGGGATTGATGATGTACATAGCAGCAAGCAGCACGTCTGCAACAACTATCTGCACCTTTGTAAAGTTAGGCTCCATGTACATACCTGTCATAGCGATAGCTGCAAGGAACATCGGGAAATCATCGCTGTAGCTCTCACCACTGAACAGTGAGATAGAGAATATCATCACCTCAAGGCCCAGAGCCACTACGAATTCCTGCGTCATCATCTTGACGTGCGTCTTTTTCATATAGAAGATCACTCCGACGAAAAGCAGCGAGCAGCCGCCGATGGCGATAATTCCGGGAATGTTCAGCTTGATAAGATTGATAAGCAGGAATCCTCCCGCAACAAGGAATGTCACCCAGAGCATTATCTTGAAAATAAGCTCATGGGTTATCGGCTTTTTCTTGTCGATGACTTTTTTGTCCTTTTTCATAGTTACCCTCCAAGTCTTGATCTTGTTTTATTTTTTACTGCGCAAAACGACCTTTTACGCAGATAAGTCCGTAGTTGATGTGTGGGATGAAAGCTTAATCCTCATCAGTAGGCCGCCACGAGGGCAGGCCCTTTTCAGCAAGCCATCTGTCAAAAAAGTCGGCATAGGCTTCGCCTGTGCTCCATTCGCCATTAGCAGCTGACAGATTCCTGCTGTTTTCAAAGGTTCTGAAAATACGCTTAAACAAACGCTCGTCCGTGCAGCTGCTATCAAGCACGGTGGAAATACAGCTGTACGGTACAAAATGACTGTCGTAGTCGTCAAATCTCATTTCGGGAGAGAAATTATAGCTTCCGTCAGGCAGCACCATCAGCCTTATTGCATGGTTATGCTTTACAAAGCCGTGCCAGCTCTTGTACGCAGAATAGGACTTCCACGGAGCATTTTCCTTCAGCTCCTTTTTGGAAAGCGCGGTATCGGGATTGTTTCGGCAATGCTCTGCCGCGCGGTCTATCGCCGCTTTTAAAGAAGCGCTGTCATACGGCGGCAAAAGTCGCTCGCAGTAGTCGGACAGCACATAATTTCCCTGTTTTGCTATCGCCATGGAGCAGATACCCAGCCCCTCCTTATCGGAAAGGAACAGCATGAGCTGCGCTCTTTTTGCGTACATCTCACACAGTCTGAAGCACTCTATGATAATTTCCCCAAGCGTTGCCGCGTCGGCGTCCGTAGGAGCGCTGAAATTATCCGCAATATCGTAAAAATTCGCTCTGAAATCCCTGAAATGCGGATAAAACCAATAGCTTCCGTCCTCGCATTTGACAATCTCGAGAAGCTCGCCGTTTTTCCATGACGTTCTGTTCTTGTTCTCGATCTCACGTTCCTCTTCGGCGGTATGTGTGGGATTTTTAGCAAGGTAATCAAATGTATCAAGCAAATGCTGTCCCAGCGTTTCGGCAGAACAGCCGAGCTTTTCTTCAAAAAGCACCTTAAGAGCGCACCTGATCACACTGTTGCTTTCACGTCCTGTTAGCGGACGAAATCTGTACATCTTTTTCTCAAAATTGATATGCGCCCTCAACTCGTTGCCCATAACATACTCCTATATCAAATTGTTTTTGTAAGCTTCGCCACGCACTCGTAAAAAACAGATCGCTGCTTATAATTTGATCTTTGCAGAATACTCTTCCAATATGCGATTGATCAGCGCTTCATTTTCATAGAACACATCTTCGCACTGCTCGATGATCTCTTCAGCCTTTTCGTCTTCATCGCTTTCTTCCAAGATCAAATATGCCTTATATGCCTTTTTCAAATGGCTATTTAGTTTTTTCGGCAAAACGCTCTCCAGAGCAGACATTTCTTTTTGCAGATCACCTACGTTTTCTACGTTGGTAAAATACTGATAATGTCCACCGTTATAGACCTCGCTCTGGTAAGTCATCAGCTCAGCATAGGGAGAAGGTATCTGTCCATTTGACCACAGCTCCCACATTTTATTCCACTTATCTTGTGCGTCAGTTGATTCGACCTTCTTTTTCTTAGAAAAACCAAATAGTCCCATAAAATCGCCCTCTCTGTTAAACACGGTCTACTTCTTGCCAGCAGACATACCGCCTCTACATAAACCATTTTGGAAGCACAACAATATTACAGCAATTATTTAAGCTCCCACGATCTAAGCTCTTCATACGGTTCAGCTCTTGCCAATACGATCCGCTCTGCCGTTGCTCCGAATGCAGTAAACTTTTCCTGCACAATAGCAAACGCCTCTTTTAATGCGTCGGGAGTCAGCTTTACTGCAATTGCTGCATGAGGTACCCACTGGTTTGGCAGATAGCGGCCTCTATTGCCTACTTCGGCATACTTTAGTAATCTGTCATTAACAGTCCTGCAGGTATTCTGCAAAAATTCGTTCATTACAGGACCAAGATAAATAACAAACGGATTAAACACTCCGATATTCACAAACCATACAGAGTCCTTGCTGATCGAAGCTGCAATGCTCTCCATTTCAGACAGCAGAGCCGATTCATTATCACTGACAAGAGCAGACACGGTAACATGAGGTGGGATATTTGAACGCTTCATATAGTCGCATCCTGTCACTCTCGCAACCTCATCTATCATCCACTGGATCTTGTCCCGTGACTCTTTATCAAACTCTAATGTTACAGCATAATCCAGCATCACTACGCTCCTTTATGTGTGATCAGCCGATCAGTTCTCTTCTTTTGATATCAACACCACGCACTCCACATGAGTCGTCCTCGGGAAAAGATCGAATGCCCGTACCTTTTCCACCTTGTAGCCGTGCTCGGACAGCCACTTGCAGTCCCTTGCAGCAGTCGCCGCATTGCAGGATATCATAACTATCCTGTCGGGCGCCATCTCCGCACACGCAGAAAGCGTTGCCTCATCGCAACCCTTTCTCGGCGGGTCAACGATGATAACATCGGGCTTTAGACCCTCGCTCAGCAGCTTTTCGGCAGCCTGTCCTGCGTCAGCGCAGATGAACTCCGCGTTGTCAAAGCCGTTGCGAGCCGCATTCTGCTTTGCATTCTCCACTGCCTCAGGAACTATCTCCGCGCCGATAACGCGCTTTGCCTCTCTCGCCATGGAAAGACCTATCGTTCCTGCGCCGCAGTAAAGGTCAAGCAGCAGCTTGCCCTTTGGCTCTGCAAATTCCGCAGCCTGACGGTAAAGCGCCTCAGCCGCAGGGGTGTTCACCTGATAGAACGACTTAGGCGATATCGCTATCTCGTTGCCGCACATTGTATCGGTGATAACAGGGTCGCCGCAGAGCGTTATCTCGTCGCTGCCGAGGATAACGTTTGTCCTGTCCTTGTTTATGTTCAGCGCCACTCCCTTTATCTCGGGAAAACGCTTCATAGCACTGTTTGCGAGCTTTTGAAGCTCGGGGGTCTTTCTTCTTGCGACAAGGCACAGCGCTATCTCGCCGCTGTAATGCCCCTTACGCAGAAAGATATGACGAAGCACGCCCTCGTGCTTGTGCTCGTTGTAAACGGATATCTTCAGCTTCTTCACCTGAGCCATGACGAACTCGGTGATCTCAGCGAAGATATCGGGCTGGAGCAGGCACTTTTTTACGGGAGTGACTCTGTGGCTGCGCTCGGAGAAAAAGCCGCAGAACACCTCGCCTGTATCAGCCTTTGCAACAGGCATCTGAAGCTTGTTGCGATAGCCCTCGGACTGCTCGCTGCCGCGTATCGGGAGAAGCTCGGGAGAAAATCCGCCTATCCTCTCAAATGCGTCACGCACGAAGCTCTCCTTTGCGCGAAGCTCCGACTCATAGCTGATATGCCTGAACGAGCAGCCGCCGCATTTTCCATAAGACGGACAATCGTTCTTCACTCTGTCGGGAGAGGGCGTCAGCAGCTCCTCCACCCTGCCGAAAGCATAGCTTTTCAGCACCTTTACGATATGGCAGAGTATAACATCTCCAACTGCTGTCATAGGCACGAAAACAGCCATGCCCTCATATCTGCCGACACCGCTGCCCTCGTTTGTAAGACCTGTTATCTTAAGCTCGATAACATCATTTTTTTCCATTAAAATTCACCCAGGCTTCTGCCCTTGAGGAATGCATTGATAAAGCCATCTATATCGCCGTCCATTACAGCCTGAACGTTACCTGTTTCGTAATTACTTCTGTTGTCCTTAACAAGAGTATAGGGCATGAATACATAGGAGCGGATCTGGCTGCCCCACTCGATCTTCAGCTGCTCGCCCTTGATATCGGAGATCTTGTCAAGGTGCTCGCGCTCCTTGATCTCGATAAGCTTTGCAGCAAGCATCTTCATACAGAACTCACGGTTCTGCACCTGGCTTCTCTGTGTCTGACAGGAAACAACGATACCTGTGGGCTTGTGGATAAGACGTACCGCCGAGGAGGTCTTGTTTACCTTCTGACCGCCCGCACCGCTGGCTCTGTAAACTTCCATCTCGATATCATCGGGACGGATATCAACATCAACATCCTTTTCGATCTCGGGCATTACCTCGACAGAAGCAAAGCTTGTCTGACGTCTGCCTGCGGAGTCGAACGGCGATACTCTTACAAGTCTGTGAACGCCGTGCTCGCTCTTTAAGAAGCCGTAAGCATTGTAGCCCTGAATATGGATAGACGCGCTCTTGATGCCTGCCTCATCGCCGTCGAGGATATCAAGTATCTCGGTCTTGAAGCCGTGGCGGTCCGCCCATCTTGTATACATTCTCAGCAGCATGGATACCCAGTCCTGAGCCTCTGTACCGCCTGCACCTGCGTGGAAAGAGAGAATAGCATTGCTGCTGTCGTACTCGCCCTTGAGTAATGTTGCGAGCTTCTGCTCCTCAAGCTGTGTCTTAACAGCCTCGGCAAGCTCCTTTACCTCATCCACCATGCTGTCGTCCTCGGACTCCTCAGCAAGCTCTATCATGGTGAGCACGTCCTCGTGGTTTGTCCTGAGCTTTTCATAGCCGCTGATAGTGCCCTTATACTGTCCTATCTGCTGCAGGATAGCCTGCGACTTCTCGGGGTCGTCCCAGAAAGTAGGCTCGGTGGACTTCATTTCAAGCTCGTCGAGCTTTATCTTTATCCTGTCAAGGTCGAGCGCGCCCTTAAGGTCCTCTATATCCTTTGTGAGCGCCTCCATAGAAAGTCTTATTTCATCGTACTGTATCATATATTTCTCCTGAAAAATTATAAAATTTGAGAATTATCCCATTATCCTTAATATTATACCACAATTGGGGATATTTTGCAAGACCTTAGAATGCTTTTGGCAAAAGAAAAAGGCGGCACAAAGCCGCCTTTCTGAATTATCTGCTAATTACTCCTTGTCCTTCTCGAGGAACTTGTAAACAACAGCTGCGAGAGCCGCGCCTACGAAAGGACCAACGATAAATACCCATACGCAAGCGATAGCGTCGGTATTACCATTGAAAGCTGCAACGATAGCAGGACCGATGGAACGTGCAGGGTTTACGGAAGTGCCTGTCAGACCGATACCGAAGATATGTACCAGTGTCAGTGTAAGACCGATGATAAGACCGCCGAAGCTGCCGTGTCCTGCCTTCTTGGAAGTAACACCAAGAATGGTCATAACAAAGATGAATGTCAGAACTACCTCAACAATAAGACCTGCAACTGCACTGCCGCCAACGCCGCCAAGACCGTTGGAGCCGAAGCCGCCTGTCATATCGGTAACGTTACCAAGGCCGAAGATAGCAGCCAGCACGCCTGCGCCTGCAAATGCACCGAGGCACTGAGATACGATATAGCCGACAAAATCCTTGACTGTCATGCCGCCTGTCATAAGAACACCGAGGGAAACAGCAGGATTGATGTGGCAGCCGGAGATGTTGCCAACACAGTAAGCCATACCAACGATAACAAGACCGAAAGCAAGCGCTGTCAGGATATAGCCGCCGCCCATTACAGCATTGCAGCCTACCAGCATAGCGGTACCGCAACCGAGAATAACAAGAACAGCTGTGCCGATAAATTCAGCAATATACTTCTTCATAATAAAAAACCTCCATGTATAATAGTGTCAGGGAATCTTTCCCTTTTTCTAGTATATACCTTTTAGCGACGCTTGTCAATTTACATTTTGCACAGAAAAACCGACCTGCTTTTGTATACAGGTCGGTCTGTTTTATTCTTCTGTTTCAATATCCTCGTCATCGGGGAAAGGCTGTATCTCGGGAAGCTCGTTTTTATCCTCCTGTACAGGCTTTGCTTTTGTGTACATCGAGACAAGAACAAGTATCACTCCCACAGCAAGTATCACATCCACCCACGGCGTATATGCCATGTGATAGCCGCGATCGGATACATTCATGAGCGCCGTCTTCGAGATGATAGCTTGCTTATAGAGCTCCGCTTCGTTTGCATTTGCTACGATGCGCGTGCCGATGTCATGCGCATATATCAGGTCTGCTGCGATAGTAGCAACCGCAGACGCAAGAGTCATCACCGATACAGTAGCACCAACCGCGCTCACTGCGATACGCGTGCGCTTGCTCTCGTTGCCCGACATAAGCTTTGCAAGCAGCATAAAGAACACGCCCATGCCGATTATCGTAAGGCACTCGATGAGATATTCAGGAACGCTCGCAATGACCATGCGGTCGATAAATACGCAGATACCGCGCAGCGTATAATATACAGCGGGAACTACAAGACTAAAGCCTATGGCAGGAGTTATCTCTTTTTTGTAAAGGATAACAAAGCCGAGTATCACCATAGCCGCGCCGAAGAAGAAATCAACAAAGATGAGGAATGCCGACGGAGTCAGCGCGCTCATCTGAAGATAGCCCTCATACGCCGCCATTGCACCTGCTACCAGCATCGGAAAGCCCACCGCAACCGCACGCATATCGACCATCGTGCTGCTCACGTCGTTCTTGAAATATGCCGAGCCGCGCTTTTTATCAAGAAAACAAAGTCCGATAACCGCGCCTAAAGTCAATATAAGCAGACCGTAAAACGCGAAATTAAAGAAAAAGCCGTTCTCATTGTAAAGAAAGCCCGTGCTGAAATCCGTGCCACCGGAGATCTGGAAAAACCTTGCCAGAAAGCCGAGCAGGAATGCAGGGATAATTGCAAAAAGTGAAAATTTACTGTTTTTTATCATTTAAGACACTCTTTCGGAATGGCGGAGCTTAGCCGCGCTTATCAAGGGGTATGTATTTCTTATTCAGGTTGATAGCCTTATATGCAGGACGGATGATACGCTTGCCGTTGATGATCTCCTCCATACGATGAGCACACCAGCCTGCCATTCTTGCGCAGGCAAACAGTGCAGTGTACATCTCGGTCGGGATCTTCAGCAGCTTGTACACAAGTCCGGAATACATATCAACATTTGCACATATATCTTTAATGTCACCGCGCTCCTCTGCAAATACCGAGGGAGTAAGGCGCTCGATAGTATCGAGAAGTCTGAACTCCGCCTCAAGCTCCGAGCCCTTGGCAAGCTTCATTGCGTTCTCCTTGAGGATGACAGCTCTGGGGTCGGACAGGGTGTATACAGCGTGACCCATACCATAGATAAGGCCGCTGCGGTCGCCCTCCTGCTTGCGGAGCAGCTTGCGCAGGAATTCCTTTACCTCTGTTTCGTTGTCCCAGTCCTTGACGCCTGTCTTGATGTAATCGAGCATCTCCATGACCTTGATGTTCGCGCCGCCGTGACGGGGACCCTTGAGCGAGCCGATAGCCGCCGCATAAGCAGAGTATGCGTCAGTGCCCGAAGAAGAGACTGTACGGCAGGTAAATGTCGAGTTGTTACCGCCGCCGTGCTCAGCATGGAGCATCAGTGCGAGGTCAAGAAGTTTTGCCTCCTCAGGAGTATAAGAACGGTCGTCGCGCAGAGTGGAGAGTATGCTCTCTGCAAGGCTTTCATCCTTCTTTATCTGGTGCATTACCATGGAGTCGTTGTGATAGAAACGGCGCATGGTCTGATAGGATGTTACCATGATAGCGGGAAGTCTGGAAATAACCGAGATAGCCTTGAGCATCTCGCTCTCGATGGACTTGTCCTCAGGGGATGAATCATAGCTGTACAGAGCCAGCACAGACTGCGACATCTTGTTCATGATGTTGGGCGAGGGATTGCGCATGATAACATCCTCGCTGAAATACATGGGAAGCTCACGATACTCTGCGATCATGCGCGAGAACGTAGTAAGCTGTTCCTCATTCGGAAGTCTGCCGAAAAGCAGCAGATACGCTACCTCCTCGTAGCCGTAGCGCTGATCGCTGAGCACGCCCGAAACAAGATCCTTTACACTGTAGCCGCGGTAGATAAGCTCACCCTCGATAGGCTGCTTGTCACCCTCACTCAGCACATAACCATGTACACAGCATACATTTGTGATGCCCGCAACTACACCCGAGCCATCGGAATTTCTCAGTCCGCGCTTTACGCCGAATTTATTATAAAGACTGTTATCAATTACACTGTTTGCGATAAAATCCTCACACATTTTCTGCAATGCTGCAGAGGATTTCAGTTCTTCCATCTTTTGCATGATGTTATGCCTCCTGATTTCTTTTATTCTCTCTGTTCTATATACATAAATACAGGTTAATTATACTATATTTCAATGTCAAAGTCAAGCATAATATACCAAAAATGAATCTTCGCAAACAAAGAATTTCAAAAAACACAACTGCGAATTAACGGAAAGGATGACCGAAAATGAAAAAAGCGGTAGCTGCTATTATGATACTGATCTGTGCAACACTTACTGCGTGGATGTTATATCCATCCCGAACAGATATCATACCCGAGCGCATAGACCTGTGGCTCACCGAAGAAGACCGCATCATAACGCTGTCGTATCGGGATTATCTTGCAGGATGTATGTTCGCGAGCGTTTCTCCCGCGTCGGGGGAAGAAGCGCTTAAGGCCATTGCCTGTGCGATGAACAGCAAGACGCTGCATCAGATGAAGAACACTCCGCGCAGCAGCTTTATGGGAGCAGACCTCAGCGACGATCTTTATATCTGCGCACCCTATTCCTCGCCCGAAGAAGCCGAGCTGAAATACGGCGAAAAGTACAGCGAATACAAGGAAAAGATCTATGACGCGGTTGATTTCGGTCTTGATCACATCATCACATACGAGGGCAGCATTATTTCAGCCCAGATATGCAGGTTTTCAACAGGACTCACTGACAGCAGCGCGGAACTCCCCTACCTCGCCGAAGTACCAGTATCCGCCGACGAGGATGTAACTGACGCAGTTTCAACGCGTGTTCTCTCAGCCGATACAGTAATGCGCACGCTTTCAAAAGCACTCGGAGTGACCTCGCTTACGGACAAGCGCGAAAACTGGTTCACAGACGCAGTGTACCTCCCCAGCGGCACGCTTAAAGAGATAAGGTTCGGCGGAAAAAAGCTGTCAGGCGAGGAGCTGCGAAAGATCTTCGACTTCCGCAGTGCCGCTATAACGATAGAATACACAGAACAGCGTTTCGTATTCACTTCGAAGGGGTGGGGAAACAACCTCGGAATGAGTATAAACGGTGCCTGCGTGATGGCAAGACAAGGTGCTAAGTGCGAGGAGATACTATCTTACTTTTACCGCGGAACTGTACTTAAACCCATATAAACAAAAGACCCGCGCATTAAAGCACAGGTCTGATATGTAATAATGATCAAGCAAGCTTAATATAATCAATTAGCTGAGCTTCTGAAGATCCTTCAGGCAGTCTGCACATACGTTCTTGCCCTTGAATACGGTGATGCCGCTTGCATTAGCGCAGAAAGCACACGCGGGCATATACTTCTTGAGGATGATCTGATCGTCTTCAACATAAATCTCAAGGCTGTCCTTGATGCCGATATCAAGTGTTCTTCTGAGTTCGATCGGAATAACAATTCTTCCCAGCTCGTCCACTTTTCTTACAATTCCTGTTGATTTTACCATCGTATTTTCCCTCCATGAATTCAAAAAACAACTATTTCAGACAATTTGTCTTTCTTTCTGACCCAATTATAACATAAGCGGTTTTTTTTGTCAATTTGCCAAAAGGCAGATTTTGTAAGAAAAAAGACAAAATGTGTCGATAGAAAGTAAAATGTAGTGTCACTTTTTGCGCTGAAACCTCATTTTATCTCGTTACTATCGGGAATTCACGACACTTTTCACTTGCAAAAACGCAAAAAAATATCATCTTTTCCAATTAAAGTAATACCACTAAAACACTGTTTTTTACAGGAGAGCATTAAATGAAGTTTCTTTTAGGTGTTGCGCCATGCCTTGCCGTTGTCATAGGACTGATCAACGGACGCGGTGCAGAAATGTCTTCCGCCGTACTTGATAACGCGGAAAAAGCCGTTACACTGGCACTTTCTCTATGCGGAATAATGTGCCTGTGGTGCGGTCTTATGAAGGTTGCAGAAAAAGCAGGTATCATCAGGATGATCTCGCGTATCATGGAGCCGTTGCTTTCGTTGCTGTTCAAAGGGCTGAAAAAAGGTGGAACTGCAATGCAGCTCATATCCATGAATATAACAGCAAATATTCTGGGACTGGGCAACGCAAGCACTCCTCTCGGCATAAAGGCGATGCAGGCCATTGCCGATGAGGAGAGAGCTGACGGCACAGCCACCGACAACATGGTGCTTCTGACGGTCATAAACACCGCAAGTCTGCAGATAATCCCTACAACAGCCGCTGCGCTGAGGTCGTCATTCGGAGCGCCGCAGCCGATGGATATCCTTCCATGTGTATGGATCGTATCTGCTTATTCCCTCGTTGTCGCAGTGATCGCCGCAAAGCTTTTTGCGCGTTTAGGGAAACGCAGGAGGACCGAATGACTGACTTGATCATACCCGTTATAGTCGCTGCAATACTTCTTGCAGGTTTTATCCGCAAGGTCGATGTGTTTTCGGTATTCTGTGAGGGTGCATCAGAGGGGCTTCGCACCTGCGCCGACATTCTCCCCGCACTGGTGCTTCTTATAGTTTTCATCGGAATGCTTCAGGCAAGCGGCGCTGTCGAGGCACTCACCTTGCTGCTGCAACCGCTGTGCGATCTTGTCGGTTTTCCCGAAGAATGTATGCCGATGGTGCTGCTAAGACCTTTTTCAGGCAGCGGAGCTATTGCGGTCTATGACGGAATAGCAGCCGCGAACGGAGTTGACAGCTTTGCGGGAAAGGTAGCGGCGGTGCTGCTTGGCTCATCAGAAACGACATTCTACACCATCGCAGTATATTTCTCCGCCACAAAAGTCAAGAACACCCGCCACGCCGTTCCCTCCGCACTGACAGCCGACCTCACTGCGTGGCTGGTCTGCGGAATGACCGTTATGCTGTATTTTAATTTCTGACGCAAAAATCCCCTCCGAATGATCGGAGGGGATAATTTATCGGGTATTTAAAGGATTAGCCCTTTGTCATAGCCTCAACCTCAGCTGCGAAGTCGTCAGCCTTCTTCTCGATACCCTCGCCGCGCTCGTAACGAACGAAGCAGTCGATAGCGATGGAAGCGCCTGTTGCCTTAGCAACGGACTCAACATACTGAGCGATGTTCATGGAATCATCCTTGAAGTACTTCTGATCGAGGAGGCAAACTTCCTCAAAGTACTTTCTCATACGACCCTCAACGATCTTATCGAGAACGTTCTCGGGCTTGGGCTTCTTGGACTCGTCATTTTCCTTCTTAACGAGGCTTGTCTGAACTGCCTTCTCCTCAGCGAGCTTCTCAGCGGAGATGCACTTCTGGCAAACGTACTGAGCGTTCAGAGCTGTTACCTGAAGAGCAACATTCTTACCGCAAGCGAGTACCTCAGCGTCGTCAGCCTTGTCTGTATCGAGCTTAACCATTGTACCGATTCTGCCGCCATCGTGCATATAGGGAACAAGGATACCCTCCATCTTTGTGAAACGACGGATGTTCATGTTCTCGCCGATAGTAGCGATCTTCTCTGTCATGTACTCGGAAACTGTCTGTGTGCCGCCTGCAACTGTGCAGTTGTTGAGAGCCTCAACGTCAGCAACATCGTTTGCGAGGATTGTATCAGCAATTGTCTCAACGAGGTCAAGGAACTTGTCTGTCTTAGCACAGAAGTCGGACTCACAGTTGATCTCAACGATAACACCGTTTGTTCCGTTAACCTTAGCCTTAACTACGCCCTCAGCAGCGATTCTGCCTGCCTTCTTAGCAGCCTTTGCAAGGCCCTTCTCACGAAGGATCTTAACAGCCTCATCTCTGTTGCCGTCAGCCTCTACCAGTGCTCTCTTGCAGTCCATCATGCCGCAGCCTGTCATTTCGCGCAGCTCTGCAACGTCCTTTGCTGTAATGTTAGCCATTTTTAATTTCTCCTTTACAACTAATGTATGTTTAAGGTCAATTTATACGAATTACTCAGCTGCTTCCTCTGCCTCAGCTGCAACAGCCTCTGCTGTGCCCTGGTTAGCGGAGATGATAGCGTCAGCCATAGCGCCTGCGATCACCTTAACAGCTCTGATAGCGTCGTCGTTGCCGGGGATAACGTAGTCGATCTCGTCAGGGTCGCAGTTGGTATCTACGATAGCGACTACCGGGATACCGAGCTTTCTTGCTTCCGCAACAGCGATCTTTTCCTTGCGGGGGTCAACAACGAAGAGAGCGCCGGGGAGCTTCTTCATGTTCTTGATACCGCCGAGGAACTTCTCAAGCTTCTCGATCTCGAGGTTGAGCTTGATAACTTCCTTCTTGGGAAGCAGATCGAATGTGCCGTCTGTCTCCATTGTGTGGAGCTGCTCAAGTCTAGCGATTCTTCTCTGGATTGTCTTGTAGTTTGTCATCATACCGCCGAGCCATCTAGCGTTTACAAAGTGAGCGCCAGCGCGGAGTGCCTCTTCCTTGATGGAATCAGCAGCCTGCTTCTTTGTACCAACGAAAAGAACCTCGCCGCCGTTAGCTGCAACCTCGTGAATGAAGTTGTAAGCCTCGTCAAGCTTCTTTACTGTCTTCTGCAGGTCGATGATGTAGATGCCGTTTCTCTCTGTGAAAATGTAGGGAGCCATTTTGGGGTTCCATCTTCTGGTCTGGTGACCGAAGTGTACACCAGCTTCGAGAAGCTGCTTCATAGATACTACTGCCATGTTTGTTTTCCTCCTGAATTTGGTTTAAAATAAATTTTTCCTCCACGGAAAAACACCGTACCGACGCCGTGAGAGCGCACCGAAGGCGGCTGTTTCCGTGTGCGTATTTGTGCTTATAGCACATTTACTGAAATATTATACCACAAACCAAATAATATTTCAAGTACAAATTTCCTGTCATTTAAACAAATTTCCGAAAAGCTTGTGCTTTCCATTTGGTGAATTTGACGGGCACTCGCAGGAAACGAGTATCGTATCCTCACCTATGACCTCGATATCGCACCATTTTACGCAGATATCATCCGTCCGTCCGAACAGCCCGAAGCACTTTGCCCTGCCGTAGATGACCAGTCTGCATATCTTCGAGGTGCAGCTGTCGAACTCGATATCGTCGGGGTAGCCCAGACGGCAGCCGTTCTTGACATTGATTATTTCTTTGCAACGAATATCATTGAAGCTATAAACCATATTATCACCGCCTTGGGACAATATATGCGGATTTTTTGGCGAAAATACGGGACAAGACAGGGGCGGAATACATTTCCGCCCCTGATTCATTTATCCAACTTTGGTTTGCGTATCGCAGCGCTTATCGCAAGATACAGCGCGAGATACACCGCAAACACAATAAAAAACAAACCAAAAACGCTTCGCTCAAAGATGCTTTTTTCCCATGCCTCAAAGCCGTAATATGTATCACCAACATAGTTGAAAAGAGACCAGTAAGTATAACCGTTATTAAAAATATCAATATAATACCACGCAAACCACACATTCGGCATAGCAAGCAGATACAGGAAAAACCGCGCTATACTTCGCCCCGTGCTTACATTCTCCTTTCGGCTAAGCCATATTATGTAGGACAGTTGAAAAAGGAATATCAGCAACGCTACCGCCACCGCTCCATAGTCTCCCAAAGGATAAATCAGCGCAGGTATAAAGGGATAGAGGAAAAACGAAACAAAATAGATAATACTGAATTTGTGCGCTTTTATCCAGTTAAGCATACTTTTATCCTTTCTTATTTCTCTGCCGTATCTTACCTGCCACAAAGAACAGCGCGAAGATAACGAGGTTCACGCAGACTATGCTTGCGCCGCAGGGGGCTTCAAACGAGAACGATATGCTCATGCCCGCGACAACACTGACGACCGAAATAACCGCCGAGCATATCGTCACCGAGCGGAAGCTCTTGAACACCCTCATCGCGCACAACGACGGGAAGATGATAAGGCTGGATATCAGCATACTTCCGAGCAGCTTCATGCCGACTACGATAGTCACCGCGGTCAGCAGCGCTATCAGCAGATTGTACGCGCCTGCATTCGTACCCGTAGCCCTGGCGAAGCTCTCGTCAAAGGTCACGGCGAAAATGCGCGTATAGAACAGCACGAACACCGTCAGCACAACCGCCGCAAGGATAATGCTTATCAGCGCGTCGTCCGCGTTTACGGAAACTATCGTGCCGAAAAGGTAGCTTTCAAGGTCGATATTCGCACCCGACAGCGAATTCGCCATAACGCCTATCGCAAGCGCGCCTGTGGAAAGCATTGCTATCGCCGCATCACCCTTTATCTTGCCGTTATCGGAAAGGCGCAGCAGGATAAATGCCGCCACGACCACTACGGGAATCGCAACTGCCATCGGCGCGATATTCATGACAGAGGCTATCGCAAGCGCGCCAAAGCCGACGTGCGAAAGTCCGTCGCCAATCATCGAGTAGCGCTTCAGCACCAGCGAAACGCCGAGCAGCGCTGCGCAAAGGCTCACAAGAACACCCACTATCAGCATATAGGTTATCGCAGGAAATCTCGCCATTGCGGAAAACATCTC
The DNA here is from genome assembly GCA_045539055.1 of Oscillospiraceae bacterium. Classification (GTDB taxonomy): domain Bacteria; phylum Bacillota; class Clostridia; order Oscillospirales; family Ruminococcaceae; genus CAG-115. The sequence continues at coordinate 16,925 of JAZQEQ010000019.1, forward strand.
TATCATTTCTGCTCACCGCCTCTCATAAAAGCAGAGGCCTCGCTCTCGGCAAACTCCTGCTTCGTGCCGAAAAACCAGCTTCCCGAGCGTAGACAGAGGATATGGCTTGCATACTGCATAGCAGCCGCGATGTCGTGAGTTACCATGATAACGGTAACTCCGCTCTTGTTTATGCCCGAGATAATGCCGTAAAGCTCCGCTGTCACCATCGGGTCCAGTCCTGAAACAGGCTCGTCCAGAAGCAGCAGCTTCTTTGTCGCGCACAGCGCCCTTGCAAGCAGCACGCGCTGCTGCTGACCGCCCGAAAGCTCACGGTAGGAGCGCTTTTTCAGCTTCCAGATTCCAAGCTTCATCATATTCTCCATCGCAAGCGCCTTGTCCTTTGCGGAGTAGAACGGACGGAAGCCCTTCTGATTGAGGCAGCCCGAAATGACCACCTCTCCGACATTAGCAGGAAAATCCTTCTGCGCGCTTGTCTGCTGCGGAAGATAGCCTATCTCATTGCGGCGCAGTCCGTCACCGAACTCTATGCTGCCGCCCGATGGCTTTTTAAGCGACAGCAGCGCCTTTATCAATGTGCTCTTGCCGCTTCCGTTCTCGCCCACGATACAAAGATAGTCGCCTGCGTTTACTTCAAAACTCATCTTGTCTATAACAGTCATATTCTCGTATGACAGCGTTATCTCATTTGTCTTTATAAGTGCCATTTCGTCCTCATGAAAGTATTTCTTTTAATGTATCGTAATTTCTCTGCATGAGCGAAACATAGGTCTCGCCTGCCTCGAAATCATCTGCGGTTATGTTGTGGCAGGTATGGAACTCCACCACCTCAAAGCCTGCTTCATCGGCAAGCGTTTCGGCTATCTCGCGGTTGGAAAGCTCGATACAGAACACCGCAGGGACTACATCCTCGCCCTTAAGCTTGTCGCTGAGAAAGGTTATCGTCTTTATGGAGGGCTCGGTGTTGCTGCCGCAGCCCGGGAAAGCCGCATAGTAATTCAGCTCGTACTCCTCAAAGAAATACAGCAGCGGGAAGCGGTCGCCGAATACGAAACAGCGTTCCTCATTTTCAAGAAGCTCTGTAAAGCTGAGGTGAAGATACGCAATATCTGATATATATTCGGCAGCAGAATCCCAATACTGCCCCGCGTTTTCGGGAGATATAGAGCAAGCCGCGTGCGATATCACCTCCACTATCTTTCTTGCATTCTCGGGAGATGTCCAGATATGCTCGTCATACTCGACTTCCTCATGCTCATGGTCGTGTTCCTCGTCATGCTCATGCTCCATACCCTCGACCAGCTCCTCCTCGCGAAGCTCCACAATGTCCATCATGCGCAGTGTTTGCACCTCGGGAGCGCCCTCAAGGATATCAATGACCCACTGGTCGCTCTCGCCGCCGTTGTAGATGAACAGGTCGCACTCGGCGATCGTCAGCGCGTCCTTTGCAGACGGATCGTAGGAGTGGCTCTCCATTCCGGGCTTCAGCAGCAGCGTTACCTCTGCCGTATCTCCGAATACCTGACGCGCAAAGTCGTAGGCAGGGTATATCGTTGTTACCACGCTGAGCTTGTCGCTGTCGTTATTGCCGCCTGCACAGCCAGCAAAGCCGCACATAACAGCCGCAGCAGTCAGTATTGCAATTATCTTTCTCATTTCTGTTCCTCACTTCTCTTGTTCTCGCACTCTCCGCAAAGCCCGTAGATGACCGTCTTTCCGATATCTACACTGAAATTGTGGCTGCTCTCTATATGCTTTTTCATATCCGCCATAAAGCCACAGTCCATGTGGATAAGCTGACCGCAGTCCTCACATTTCAGATGGAAATGGCTGTTGCAGCTGTCGTTATCGTTCAGCTGATAGGACGCTCCTGCGCCATCTCCTGTATAACGTTTAAGCACACCTTGATTTGCAAGCTTTGACAGCGTGCGGTACACGGTAGCCTCGCCCACGGTTATCTCTCCGCTGCGTATAAGCTCCTTCGCAGTGAAGCAGCCCTCTCTGTGCCGCGAAAAGAATTCAACTATCTCGTCGCGCTGTTTTGTGTTGTAGCTTACTTTATCCAATGTCGCTGCCTCCTCGAATTGATTTTGATTGTCACTATCAATTTGCTATTATAGCACATCCATTATTAAAAATCAATAGGAAAATGCAAAAAATCCCGAAACGCAATGTTTCGGGATATCTATGCAAGTGAAGTAGCAGATGGTGCTTTATTGTTCGTCTATCAGAGATTCATACCGTTCCAGCCCCACTCATCCGTCGGGGAATACTTTACATACACATGATCTGCGGGAATTCCGAGCACCTCGCCGTAGATGCGACATATCTCGCCTGTAAGCTTGCTGCAAGCCGATGAGGAGGCGCTTCCGTAGAGGCTTACCTCAACATAAGCTATCTTCTCGCTCTTCTCACCTCTGAAATACAGGGAGCAATTCTGCTCAAAGCCCAGCATGAGCCACTGCTCACTCTTGCCGATAAGCTGTATCGCGTTGCCAAGGGCGGATTTAATGGCTGTTTCCTGCTCAGGTGTTATAGAAGCGGAATATTTAGTGTTGATAAAAGGCATGGTGTTTTCCTCCTTTATTCGGCAGCTTTTAAGCTGCGCTGTCTGTCATCGTAGTCCTTAGTTTCCTTTGCGGTAACGCCCGAGAGCATTATCAGCGCAAACATATTCGGTATCGCCATGAGGGAATTTACGATATCTGCAATAGTCCATACAGCCTCAACCGTCATGTAGGGTCCTATTGCAATTGCCGCGATATATACCCAGCGGAATATCTTTGTTACTATCGGCTTTGCGCCAACAAGATACGCAAGGCAGCGCTCGGAATAGTAGTTCCAGCCGAGGATGGTCGTAAACGCGAAGAATACCAGACATATCATAAGGATAAATGCAGGTATCTCGGAAGGCAGGAACGAAAGTCCGTTCTGGAATGCGTCTGTCGTTATCTGAACGCCCTGAAGCCCCTTTTCATGGCTACCGCATACAAGGATAGTAAGTCCCGTCATAGTGCAGATAACGATAGTGTCAATGAAAGTACCTGTCATTGTCACAAGGCCCTGACGTGCGGGATCATTTGTCTTTGCAGCTGCTGACGCGATAGGCGCAGAGCCGAGGCCTGCTTCATTCGAGAAGATACCGCGCTTGATGCCCTGCTGCATTGCAATGAAGATACCGCCCAGCGCACCGCCGCCGACAGCCTCGAAGCTGAATGCACTTGTGAACACCTGTCCGATCGCTTCGGGTATCTTCGTGATGTTGCAGACGAGTATGGTAACGGCGCAGATTACATAAAGAATCGCCATGAAAGGTACGACCACCTGAGAGATAGAGGAGATACGCTTGATACCGCCGATTATTACAAGCGCCGCGCCGACCGTGATAACTGCGCCTGCGATGATAGTAGCAAGCGAAAACTCGCCCCACGGAAGCGTTATCATTTCGCTCTTGAAGAAGCCGCCGACAGCACTGCTTATGCTGTTTATCTGCGAGAACGTACCGATGCCGAACAGACCTACAAACACCCCGAACACGGCAAACACCTTAGCAAGCCATTTCCAGCGCTTACCCATGCCGTTTTCGATGTAATAGAACGGGCCGCCGAGCTTATTGCCGTTTCTGTCGGTCACGCGGTACTTGATAGCAAGCAGACCCTCCGCGTACTTTGTCGCCATGCCGAACAGCGCCGCAAGCTCCATCCAGAACAGCGCACCGGGACCGCCTACCGAGATAGC
>JAZQEQ010000020.1:0-2163 GCA_045539055.1 Oscillospiraceae bacterium
AATGCTTGCCATACGCTTTCTGCTTTCAGCTTCAGCAGCCCGTCACAAACAGCTTGCAGTTCCTGCTTCGTCTGTTCATTCAGAAATTCATTATGATCTGCAAGAATATCACCGAGATTATGCGCAGACATCATTACATCCTGCTCCAACCGGGATAACAGACCTATATGGACTGGGTATTGATTTCAAAAAAATAGCCATACGGCTTTTAGCGGTATATTGCGGATTTCGGGATATTTGCCCCTGCTTTAAGCAAGGGCATTCGTTTTATCCCTAAGCGGTTTGTCGATCAGCTTGTAGTAAATGTGAATGTCACGCTGAGTTTTCATATCCACATATTTGTCAATGGTCACATACTCAATAAGTTCCAGACACATCTGTCTTGTAAGCTCCTCCGCACCTGCATAGCTTTTCAGACGGCGGATAAACTCGTCAACATCTTCTTCCTCACGCTTGTAGCCGTCAAAGCGTTTACGCAGTTCATTAAGCTCTGCCTGCAAGTCCTCTTTTTCCTGCTGATACTGTTCGAGCAGCTCTGCACAAGCCTTGTCGGGCATATTGCCAAGCACTCTGTCCTCATAGATCTTCTGCATCAGCTTTCCGAGGTCATCAAGACGCTTTTCGATCTCACGCTTACGCTTGTTATCCTCCGCCATTACAAGAGCAATGTTGCCCTGCTTTCTTGCGAGGTATTTCGCCCTTGCCTTATCGTCATTGGTAACGAAGTCGATCTGTCTCCTAATATCCTCAAGGATAAGCTGTTCAAGGATAGTTCCACGAATGTTGTGCGAGGTGCAGAAGCTCTTGCCGTAGCGGACGTGAAGCCCACATCTGTAAGAATAAGGACTTTTGCTTTCAGGTGTTTTCTGCATTTTCATTTTAGCACCACAGCTATCACAGTAGCACAAACCCGAAAGCGGACTTGTGATCCTCTCCGTTGTGATCCTGCCACGGCTCACCGATCTGTCACGCTCACGCACCTTATCCCAAAGTTCCTGAGAAATGATAGGCTCATGATTGTTTTCAACGATCACCCACTCAGATTCATCGTTGCGGATAACCTTGTGATTCTTGTAGCTTACCGTGGTTTCTTTCATCTGAACGAGCTTGCCGAGGTACATCTGATTGTCCAGAATACGCCTTATCGTCTGAGCATTCCACAAGTGGTGCGAATACAGCGGATAAGTCCTGCCGAGCTTGTCATACTTGTAATCAAGCGGAGGTGTGATATGCTCCTGATTGAGTGCATCTGCAATGGACTTATGTCCCATTCCGCTTGCCCTCATTTTGAAGATACGCTGGACAACGGCAGCGGCTTCGGGATCGATCAGCGGAGTACGCTTATCATCGTCAGCCTTGTAGTAGCCGTAGGTGCAGAACGTAGCCATATACTTGCCTGCCTTAGCGTTAGCGTGGAACACCGTTCTCAGCTTTTTGGAAGTGTTGGCGCAGTGCCATTCATTAAAGACGTTCATGATCGGCATCATATCCATACTTGCACTATCCGAGTTTGCTGTATCAATGTTGTCAGTCAGTGCAATGAAGCGGATATTGTACATCGGGAACAGGTAATCTACATACTGTCCGACCTGGATATAATTACGACCAAAACGGCTCATATCCTTGCAGATGATAAGATTGATCCTGCCTGCCTTTGCATCATCGAGCATTCTCTGGACCCCTGGGCGGTCAAAGGACACGCCCGAAATTCCGTCATCGACATACTCGTCATAGATAGACCAGCCCTGTTCGTTCACATAGTTTGTGAGGACTCTTCTCTGGTTTTCGATTGAGAGGGATTCTCCCTGTCGCTCATCGTCCTTAGACAAGCGGAGGTAGATACCCACCTTGTAATTATCCTGCTTTGGTAACATAAACACTCCTTTCCTCCAAAGCAGCTTTTATCGGTAATACACCCATTATAGCGCGCCTTACCGATAAAAGCAAGTGGTTTCTGAAATTTTCAGACACTTTCACAGCTTCGGATAGGTTTGTTCAGTACCTCGTTGAGCGCCCTGTCGAACGCAAGTCGGTAAAGCTCATCGTCAAGGTCTTTATCCCCGATGAAGTGGCTCACCACGATCATCTTCTGTCCGCAGACAGTGTATTCATTTTCACGCTGAGGGCAGTCCTTGTACTGCTCATTCAGCTCTTGCATAGTTT
>JAZQEQ010000021.1:0-13382 GCA_045539055.1 Oscillospiraceae bacterium
ACATGGCTACGATCCGACTTCACGCAAGAACAGATGCCATGTTCTTATCGCTGTATACGCTCTCGGTTATTCTGACACCTTCGTCAGTAGCCGATGCCATATAGCTTGAGGACAAGCTCTTGTTCCAGTCGATCTTTGCAAGCTCTGTGATATCCGTAGCGCGTACTATCGCTCCATCAGTGATGGTATAAATACCATCCTCTGTGTAGAACGAGTGTTTGCTTACACCGAATATAACAGATGCATTGAAGTAATCTGTAATAATAAAGCTTTCAGTAGCAGGATCAAATATCTCGATCTTACCTGTAACAGCAGTGTCAGAAGGCATTATCACACCATGTGTAAATGCATAGTTCTTGCTGATCTTGGGTCTGTTGTCATAGGTATTGATTATTCTGGACTCACTCGTGCACACATCGACCGCGTAGATCTGTGTAAGAGAAGCATCGTCCACTGCGAGATATAATGTGCTGCCGTGATATCCGAGCAGCGTGATCTTCGCATTTGTGTAGAACGGCTCATTGATATATATTGCCTCTGTGCTGCTGAGAGTGTTTGCGACGATATAATAATTGCCCTGATACTTAACGTTATATATGAGCATCTCGGCAGCCTCGTTGTAACCGACACCCGCAAGCGTGCCGTCCATCACAGCGTCTTCCGCCTTAAGATCATACGCAAGCTTGGAATAAGCATCAACCATCCACAGCTTGTTTCTCATGCCGTTATCGCCGATTCCCGACACGATCAGTCTGCCGCCGTCATCATCTATCCAGTGAACAGCCGCACCGCTGCAATCAACTTCAAGAACAGGATGTGCAGCAACGCCATTGAAGCTGTACAGCGCGAACTGATCTTCGGTTATCGCAAAGAATATATCATCCAGCAGGAAATATGCACTCTGTGCTTCGATATCCTTTGCCTCGTAAACATAAGCATCGGGGTCAAACGGAAGTGTTACACCGCCGGGCAGTACATCTACACTTACAGACGGTACCTCAGGCTCTGTCACATCATCCGAAGGCTCGGTCGACTCCGCAGGCTCTGTGCTCTCGGTGGTCTCTTCAGACTCCACGCTCTCCGAGCTTTCAGTGCTTTCAATGCTGCCTGCCTCGGCACTTTCAGTGCTTTCGGAAGACTCAACGCTTTCGATATCGTCAGGAACAGTATTGTCCTCCTCGTTCGGGATAACGATCACTGCGTTATCGGAAGGATCGGTCTGCTCCGGAACATCATAAATATCATCAGGAGTAATATCAGGCACAACAGCCTCGATAGTTTCTACCGCATCAGGATCCATCGGAACAGCTGTATCAAAGTCCGCTTCGGACATAAGCTCAACAAGGAATATCTCCGGAGCCGCCTGAAGCTGGGACATAGCCGAACCGGCACACTGGATGCAAAGTGCAGACACGCTGTACTCGCCACTGAATATGTCAGCCACCTGATCGCTGCCCGAGATCTTGCTGCCATCAGCAAGATACACAGCCTTTACAGGGATGTTTACATCGGTATAATCGGCAATAATATCCTTTGCCTCGGCAGAACTGAGCGGCTGCGCAAATGTAACCAGCACATCATGGATAGCCTCACTGTTCTGCTCCTTGTTCTGCTGCTCTATCGCATATCTTACACGCTCGGACGAAGACAGCGCGGACAGCGACTGCGAGCCTGTGTCTACCAGACTTACGCCGCCCTTGGAGCCGTGCATACTGAGCGCAAGCGTTCCGCACGCAACTGTACAAGCAGCGACCGCTGCTGTAAAGCCTATTGCCAACGGGGAGATCTTCTGCTTTGCATATTTGCCTTTTTTGGCATTTGTTCTGATCTTTTCAACGTCAAATGAATATTCACTCATAAGCTCTTTGTAAAAATCATGTTTATTCACAAAGCACAACCTCCCTTCCTGAAATGTTTTTGTAATAGTATATGTCAGATGTTGAATTTTTTCTTCTGACGTTCAATAGTGCGATAAAGCTTTGTCTTTACGGTAGAAAGCTTCAGGTCAAGCCTGTTTGCGATCTCGTCAAGCTTCATATCGCACACAAAATGCATATAGAATATCTTTCCGACTGTTTCGTCATCGGACATGATATCATCGAATATCTGTTTTGCGAGTATCTTATCGGACATCACGTCTTCAAGGCGCTTCTGGTCGCGGGAAAGCTCCGCCTCAAGCGATGCCGACTGTTCCTCGTCAAAATCGGACATATTGAGCACCTTTTCCTTGCGCTTCATAAAGCCCGAGAAAAAGCTCTTGCACTCGAATTTTGCTATGTTGATGACGAATGCTTCCGCATTGTCGATATCCTCACAGCCCTTGTCCCTGAGTCTTTTATAAAAGCGGGTATAAACGTTCTGGACGATATCCTCAGTGTCCTGAAAACGTGCCGCGTGGCTTACAACAAAGCGCGAAACGGACTCAAACGTTTCGGCATACACGGTGTCAAAGTAGCTGTCAATGTCATTGTTTTCCACGCGGATCTCACCTCACTTATCCGCCTACACTTTAGAAGTCAGCGGTTTTTTTGAAAAAGTTTCAGATTTTTTTAAGAATTTTATACAATTTGTTGTTTACTTATTGTATAATTCTCTTCCTTTTTGCGGATCTGGTATTTCGGATATTATCTAAACCCTCCGAAACACATACATTTTAATTATACACATTATGTGCATATTTGTCAAATGAATTACACTGCACATCGGCAGAGGAAAAACTCCCCAATAATAAAACAGATTTCTGAGGCAAAAAGTGACGTAAAAATTGAAAAATCTGCATAATATACAAAACCCTGCTTCAAAGAAACAGGGTTTTTGATGTTATTCGATTTATTTGAACCACTGTCCAAACATCTTCGGATCGATCCTGCCGTCCCAGTTCTCGATATCCTCTTTGCTGAACGTCATGCCCTTGAGCGAGTTTATATCAATGCCCCACTGCTGAAGCATCGCCTCATCTACATTAAGCTTTGCAAGGAACTCGTCGTCAACAACGCCGTCCCAGCCCTCCAGTAACGACTTGTCTATCTGAAAAGAAAAGTCTTCAAATCCGCCTTCGTTCTGCTGAACAAGATCAGTCGTGAACAGACCGCTTCCGTCTGCCATAACCACATCGCCTGCGGAAATGCCGTCACGGATCTCGGTGTAACCACCGTAGCTTACACCAACGGTAACAGGAAGCCTGAAGCGCTCCTCGCTGTCAACTACAGTTACAGAGGTAGTGGTGCCGGTAGATCTTACTGCGGCATCAGGAACCGCAAGAACATTTTTCTTCTGAGTGGTCAGATACACAGTAGCCCAGCCTGCCGTAACAGCAAGCGGATTTTCCTCTCTGATAGTATCCATAACGCCCTCGCCAAGCTTGAAGATCGCGCGTTTTGCCGCTGCGCCGCTGGCTGTTGCAGGTGCAACATCGGGTGCCATCGCTACTGTCGCTTCATATTCTACACCATCGATCTTTATTATAACATCCTGACCGAAGCGGAATTTGCTTGCATCGCCGCCGTCAATGTAGATCTCCAGCTTGTCTACAGGTGCAATAGAGCAGCACACATCGCCGCCTGCTATCTGATCTCCTGCTGCAGAGCGATTGATGGATGTGATAACGCCATCATAAGGAGCGCGTATGATGTAGCTCTCCTTCTCCTTCAGCATCATATCAAGCTTGTTCTGCTCTATCTGATACTGGATCTTTGCACTCTGACCGCCGGAGAGAGAAGCTGCATAAGCGGTGTTTACTATGGTCTGCTGGTTGCTGATCTCATAGTCAAGATCAGCCGAGTCAAGCTCAGCCAGCACATCGCCCGCCAGAACATCTCTGCCCTTCACGGCATTGAAGCTGATCACCTGTGCATCAGCGGGATAATACAGATTATCCGCAAAGGGATAACCGATAGTCGCGCCCATGCTTTCTTTCTGCGTTATATCCATATACTGAGCCACTGCGATCTCATAACTGATCTCGTCAGCGCCATATATAGGAAGCCTTATCTCCTCTTCTGCCACTGTACCGTTGCTGCATCCGGTAGCCACGCAAACGGTCATTCCGATCGAAAGTAACAGTGCTGCTGCTTTTTTAATCATAAACCGATCCTCTCATCAAGCCTTGCTTTCAAGTCTTTGGATAGCCTCTATGCACATTCTGCCGTTATGGTAAGGACACTTCCACGGGTCTACCACGGGCTTGAATGCTGCAAATTTTCCGTTTTCGTCAAGCTGCGAATGCCACTCGCCGCCCTCGCGGTCATCTACGATATTGTTCTTGATATACTCCCATACATTAGCAGCGATATCAAGGTATTCGTCATCGCCGTAGCCTCTCTGATATGCATTGAGGAATCCGACTACCGTTTCCGCCTGCACCCACCAGATGCGCCATGTATTTACCTTGTCGTTCTCGCGCTCATTGAGCAGGGAGCCTGTTTCCTTGTGATAAGCGATGTCAGCAATATTGCGGACGATACGCTTGTTCATTGCACCAAATCTCTCGGATATCGCCTTGTCACCGATAACGTCGCAGGCACGATCAATAAGCCATGTTGCCTCGATATCGTGACCGTAGGAGTGGATATCTCCTATAACGTCCATATTCTTGTCGAAGAACACCAGCAGCTTGTTGCCGCTTTCATCAAATATCTTATTGTATGTAAGCTCAAGCTGGAACTTGAGTCTTTCCAGCACCTTGTCGTTCTTGTCTGCAAGATAAAGCTCTGTATAAGCCTCCATGAGATGAAGTGTGGTGTTCATCGTCTTGTCTGCCATAAGACCGTTCTCGGAAAGCTCGTCATTTGCTAGCTCCGAAGCCCAGTCACGGGACAGCTTTTCAAGATACGCCACATCATCGGTAGCGTGCTTTTCGATAAGCTCCACCACATCATAAGCAAGCTTCAGCGCGTCCTTATCGCCACTTGCTCTGTAATAGCTGGACAGCGCATATACAAAGAACGCCTGACAATATGTGTGCTTTATGTCGTCCTTTACGGTTCCGTCAGCATTCATACTCCAGTATACGCCGCCGTATTCCTTGTCGACGCACTTTTCTGTAAGAAATCTGTATGCGTGCTTAGCATTGTCAAGCAGAGCCTCATCCTTTAAAAGCATATATGCGTTGGAATAAAACCAGAGTATTCTGGAATGAAGTATAACGCCCTTTTCGCCATTTTTGTCGATGTTGAGCTCGCTGTCCATGAAGCCTGTAAAGCCGCCGTTTTCATCATCGCGCAGCTTGCTCCAGAACGGGATTATGTCTTCTGTAAGTTCTTTTCTGAATTCTGTTGAGTTCATATCGTTCACCTTATCAACAATACCGCAGCGCACAATTGCCGCTGCGGTATCGGTCTTGTCTTTTATGCGTTGTCCTGAGACTTGTTTACCTTGCGCACCTTAACAGGGATAGTGAGCACCATCTTAACGGTCTCCTCCTGGATAGTAGCGATCATGTCATCGAACATTGCAAAGCCCTCGAAACGGTACTCTACAACGGGATCCTTCTGAGCGAATCCACGCAGATAGATACCGCGCTTGAGTTCTTCCATAGCGTCGATGTGATCCATCCAGTACTTGTCAACGGTCTTGAGCAGGCAGATACGCTCAACCTCTCTCATAGCCTCGCTGCCCATATCAGCCTCTCTTGTTCTGAATATCAGATCAGCACGCTCCTTGATGAAGTTCATAACGTCCTTCTTGGAAACAGTGTTCAGCTCCTCTGTGGAATAGCGCAGATCGCTGTCCATAAGGAAGAGATTCATGTAGTGCGCACGCAGACCGTCAAGGTTCCAGTTCTCTGCAATACTGTCAGCACAGTACATATTAACATTTGCCTCAATGCTGTCGTTCATCATCTTCTGGATATTCTCGCTGATATCCTCACCGTCAAGCACTCTTGTACGCTCGGTGTAGATAGTCATACGCTGCTGCGACATAACATCGTCAAAGTCAAGGACGCTCTTTCTGATGGTGAAGTTTCTGCCCTCGATCTTCTTCTGAGCATTTTCGATGGTATTTGTAAGGAAGCCCGCCTCGATAGGCTGGTTCTCGTCAAAGTTCATGCTCTCCATAAAGCTCATTACCTTATCACCGCCGAACAGACGCATAAGATCATCCTCAAGCGAGATATAGAAACGGCTTGCACCGGGGTCGCCCTGACGTCCGGATCGTCCGCGCAGCTGATTGTCGATACGACGGCTCTCATGACGCTCTGTACCGATGATGAACAGACCGCCAGCAGCCTTGACCTCCTCGGCCTCGGGAGCGATCTTGTCCTCGTACTTCTTGTTCAGCTCCTGATAATTGTTTCTTGCCTCAATGATATCCTGATCGTCAGTTTCAGCAAAACCGGTAGCCTCCTGAATAAGCTTGTCGGAGTATCCAAGCTTCTTCATCTGATGACGTGCGAGGTAATCAGCGTTACCGCCAAGACGGATATCTGTACCACGACCTGCCATGTTTGTGGCGATCGTAACAGCGCCCTTCTTACCTGCCTGCGCGATGATCTCAGCCTCGCGCTCATGGTTCTTCGCATTGAGCACCTCGTGCTGGATTCCGCGAGCCTTAAGCAGCTTTGAAAGCAGCTCGGACTTCTCAATGGTAACAGTACCTACCAGTACAGGCTGACCCTTTGCATGGCACTCCTCGACCTGAGCAAGCACAGCATTGAACTTTCCGCGCTCGTTCTTATACACCTGATCCTGATGATCTATTCTGATAACAGGCTTGTTTGTGGGGACCTCTACAACGTCGAGACTGTAGATCTCACGGAACTCAGACTCCTCTGTCATAGCTGTACCGGTCATACCCGCGAGCTTTGCGTACAGACGGAAGAAGTTCTGGAATGTGATGGTAGCAAGAGTCTTGCTCTCACGGTTTACCTTCACGCCTTCCTTAGCCTCGATAGCCTGATGCAGACCCTCATTGTAGCGTCTGCCAAACATAAGACGACCTGTGAACTCGTCAACGATAACGATCTCGCCGTCCTTGATAACATAGTCGATATCAAGGCGCATTACACCATTTGCCTTGATAGCCTGATTGATGTGGTGGAACAGAGTGGTGTTCTCGGGATCCATAAGGTTCTGCACATGGAAGAACTTCTCTGCCTTCTTGACACCGCTGGGAAGCAGGTTACAGGTCTTTGCCTTTTCATCAACGATATAGTCGCCTGTAAACTCGCTGTCATAATCATCCTTGTCGTTGAGCTCAACTACCTTGTCCATAACAAGGGTCTTGGCAAATGCGTCAGCCTTCTCATAAAGCTCAGTGGAACGCGAGCCTCTGCCCGAAATGATAAGGGGAGTTCTCGCCTCATCGACCAGAATGGAGTCCACCTCGTCCACGATAGCAAAATTGGGCGCACGCTGAACTCTATCTTGCTTGTGGTGGCACATATTGTCACGCAGGTAGTCAAAACCGAGCTCGTTGTTTGTAGCGTATGTGATATCGCACTTGTAAGCCTCGCGGCGCTCGTCGTTGTTGAGATCATGTGTGATAACGCCAACAGTAAGGCCTAAGAAGCGGTGCACCTTAGCCATCCACTCACTATCACGCTTTGCGAGGTAGTCGTTTACCGTTACGATGTGAACGCCCTTACCTGTCAGCGCATTGAGGTATGCAGGGAGAGTTGCAACGAAGGTCTTACCTTCACCTGTTCTCATCTCTGCGATATGGCCCTGATGCAGGATGATACCGCCGATGATCTGTACGGGGTAGTGACGGATGCCCAGAACTCTTGTGGAAGCCTCACGGCATACAGCAAACGCATCAGGCAGGATATCGTCAAGTGTTTCTCCGCCGTCAAGACGTCCTCGCAGTATATCGGTCTGGCTTTTAAGCTCAGCATCATCCATTGCGGCATACTTGTCCGCAAGGTCAAGCACAGCCTGCTTGATAGGCTCTATCCTTTTAAGCTCCTTTGAAGAATAGGTGCCGAATAAAGACTTGAATAAACCCATTTTTATTGTCCCTTTCTCTTACTTTATTTTTATATACAATTATGCAATCATATAAATACTCACATTACATTATACATCAACATATCGCTTTTGTCAACTGCGTTAAGCGAAAGCTGTGTGAAATTTTGCCTTTCGTATATAATACCGACCTGTCGCAAAAGCTAAACCTGAAAGCGAGGTGACTATCATGCCAGGAAAAGAGTACCCCTGCGACAAAAAGCGTCCGCAAAGCGGCTTTGACCCCGAGGATTACACAAACAGCGCAACCGTCTGCGAATGTACCGGACTTATCCCTTCGGCACCGCTGAATGACGATGAGTATGAAAGCTATGACGCTGTGTATAACTTTATGCCGATTCCATCAGACAAAAAGGCGGAGGATTGATATTTCCGAGCGGCTGTAAAACAGCCGCTCAAAAGACTTTACACAGTTTTGGCGAAACCTGTCGAGTATATCGCGCTGATATTTAACATATTGTTAAAAACACGGTTGAAAACGTTGAAAACATGGCTTAACCACGCGATTTTCAACACGAATTCAACTTTTTGTTGAAAAGTCTGTAAATATTACAATCATTCCCGAGGAGGTGTGCAAAGCCGTTAGTGATGCGGTCTTACGCAAAGGGAGCTTCAGTCTCATTACCCACTGTATATTATCAAGCCTTATCCCCCGAAGCTTGCGGAATATCACCCCGCTGTGGATAATAAGCTCATCTTTAGTCAGGGTATAGCTGAGCCGATGATAAAACAGCCTCCACCATACTAAAAGAAATATTGCGACAGGAAACAATATGGAAATGTACAATCCCGCCAAAGCTGCCAATAATATCAACGCTAATATTATATAGTATATATCCATGCTCTTTTTCACTGGCTATCACCTGCTTTTCACGACTGCAATACTATTAGCTTGGCAAAAGTTGATTATATTTATGCAATACGCTGAAATGACTTTCTATATATTGACATAAGATTAACATGATGATAGAATATAAAAACAAGGTTAAATAACCATGTTAAGTTTCTATTGGCAGGTGATCTGATGTACCCTATGTTTGACCTTCTCGCCAAAGAAAGACCTGAACTGTATAAGCGGTTGTCACAGGAGCAATATGTGCCGTTTTTTCGCAATATGCAGGATATCTGCGGCAGCGGAGCTTTTGACAAAACATCTGAGATGACGCCAAGCGAAATGTCACTTTGCTACCACGTTTATATGTACACACAGAAAAACGATGGTGCTGCGCCTACTGTAGCAGAAACTGCAAATGCGCTGAACGTATCTGCGCCGGCTATTTCCCGCGCACTCAAAAATCTTGAGGCAAAGGAATACCTCAGTCGCACGCCAAATCCATCGGATAGGCGAATAGTGCATATATCGCTTACTAATATCGGTGAAGAGGTGCTGCTGAAAAACTTCCGCATGATAGCCGATGTCATGGATAAGGTGCTGTCAGAATTCAGTGACGAGGAGCTGGAGATTATGCTCCGTCTGCACGCAAAATTTTCCGCCACAGTTTCGCGGGTCATCAGCGAGATAAAACAAACCAAATGATCAAGAAAGGAACAACGCAATGCTTGAGATCAAAAACATAAACAAGGATTACGTTACAGGCGACGAAGTAGTTCACGCGCTGCGCGATGTAACTATCAGCTTCCGTGAAAGCGAGCTTGTATCGATCCTCGGTCACTCGGGCTGCGGCAAGACAACGCTGCTCAACATTATCGGCGGTCTTGACCGTTACACCTCGGGCGACCTTATCATCAACGGAAAGTCTACTACACAGTATAAGGCTTCCGACTGGGATACCTACCGCAACCACTCGGTCGGCTTCATATTCCAGAGCTACAACCTGATACCTCATCAGACCGTTCTTTCAAACGTGGAGCTTGCGCTTACGCTTTCGGGTGTTTCAAAGACAGAACGCCGCAAGCGCGCGAAGGAAGCACTTGAAAAGGTTGGACTCGGCGATCAGATAAACAAAAAGCCCAACCAGATGTCAGGCGGTCAGATGCAGAGAGTTGCCATTGCAAGAGCACTGGTAAACGACCCCGATATCCTGCTTGCAGACGAGCCTACAGGCGCACTTGACAGCGAGACCAGCTTCCAGATCATGGAGCTTATCAAGGAGATTGCGAAGGACAGGCTGGTTATTATGGTAACACATAACCCCGAGCTTGCCGAGCTTTACTCTACCCGTATAGTGCGTCTTGTTGACGGAAAGCTGACAGCTGACTCAAATCCCTTTGACGGCAATGCTGAAAAAGAGAAAAAGTCAGAGGTGAACAAGGGCAAAAAGACCTCCATGTCTTTCGGTACTGCACTTTCTCTCTCCAGAAACCACCTGATGACAAAGAAAGGACGTACTTTCCTTACCTCCTTTGCAGGAAGTATCGGTATCATCGGTATCGCGCTTATCCTTTCGCTGTCTAATGGTGTTCAGGCTTATATCGACAATATCGAGCGCTCCACTCTCTCCTCTTACCCCATCTCCATTCAGCAGGAGACCGTTGACTATACCAGTCTAATGAGCTCAATGATGGATATCACAGGCGATGACGAGGAAGAGCGTGATCCCAATACTATCTATACAAATGACATCTCCACCGAAATGGTGAAAACGATGCTGTCTGAGATCCAGACAAACAACCTTGAAGAGTTCAAGGAATACATAGAAAGCAATCCCGATAATATACTTGACAGCATCCGAGAGATAAAATACAGCTACTCCCCTAACCTCTATATTTACGGATACGATGTGAACGACAACGTTATCCAGGTAAATCCCTCTACTGTCATGACAGCTATGATGGGAGAAAGCATGGCTTCGCAGATGGATCAGATGACTCAGAGCTATGGCTCGCTGATGGGCGATGCAAGCGGTGCGTATAATGCATGGTCCGAGCTGCTCAGTACAGAAGCTCTCGAGGAGCAGTACGAGGTGCTCTGCGGTAAGCTTCCCGAAAGCTACAACGAGGTCGTGCTCATTATAAACGAGCGCAACGAGCTCTCCGATGTCACGCTCTACTCTCTCGGCCTGCGCGATCAGGAGGAAGTCACAGGCATGATGGAAAGCATCATGGCTGGCGAGAGCTTTGATCTTGAAACAGGCGACCTTACATTTACATTTGATGACTTTATGGGCAGAACATTCCGTCTGATGACTGCGCCTGACTTCTATCAGAAGAACGACGATGGTACATGGACGGATATGCGCGAGGATACTGAGTTCATTGAAAGCAAGATGGAAAATGCTCCAGAGATAGAGATCGTTGGTATTATCCGTCCCTGCGGCGACTCGCTGCTCTCCTCCGCAAACCAGTCGGGCGGTATCGGCTACACTCACGCACTTACCGAGTTCATGATAGACCGCGTAAACAGCAGCGAGATCGTTATCCAGCAGAAGGACAATGAGCTTGTTGATGTATTCACAGGTGTTGAATTCCCCGTAGATGACCCCGATGAAACAGCACTCGACCGCATTACAGAGTATGTTGATAGCCTCACAGAGGAAGAAGCTGCTGCAATGCTCACACAGATGTCAGGAATGATGGGAACAGCAGCTGCGCCCGAAGCAGAGATAACAACTCAGCCCGATGACCAGCCCACGACCGCAATCCCCGACGAGATAATCGCCATGCTCACTCCCGATGAGCTGATGGCAATGCAGACCATGACTCCCGACGAGCAGCAGATGTTCCTTATGAGCAAGATGGGCGAGCTTGGTATGCTGCCGCCCGATCTCGTTGAACCCGAAATACCTGTTTCCTCTAAGGATATGCTGCTTCAGAGTCTTTCTTCTATCCCCGAGGATCAGCTCAAGATGCTTGAGAAGTATCTCCCCCAGACAGATGCAACTTATGAGGGCAACCTCACAACACTCGGCGTTGCAGACCTTGCAAAGCCCAGCGCAATAAAGATCTATGCAAAGGACTTTGAGTCCAAGGAAAAGATAACCGAGTTCATCACTGCATATAATGACGCTAAAAACGCAGAGGAAAAGCAGGAGGATGTTATAAACTACACCGATTATGTGGGTCTGATGATCTCCTCCGTAAGCGATATAATCGATGCGATCTCCTATATTCTTATCGCTTTTGTTGCAATTTCCCTGATCGTATCTTCTATTATGATAGGTATCATCACCTATATCTCTGTTCTCGAAAGAACAAAGGAGATCGGTATCCTCCGTGCTATCGGTGCATCAAAGCGCGATATTTCCCGTGTATTCAACGCCGAAACTCTCATCGTAGGCTTTGCTGCAGGTCTTATCGGTATACTTGTAACGATCATCCTTATCTTCCCGATAAATGCGATAATCGAGCTTATCACAGGTATCGCAGGAATGGCAGTGCTGCCGTGGCAGGGTGCAATAATCCTCGTTGTAATCAGCATGGTACTCACACTTATCGCAGGCCTGTTCCCATCAAGAATAGCCGCTAAGAAGGATCCTGTTGTTGCACTGAGATCGGAATAACACATACAAATAGCAAACAAAAGGTCGGTCTGATGATATTCAGACCGACCTTCTTATATTGACAAGTGAGTTAAAGCATGATATGATATCTACATATTCAGGAGGTGCCCAGATGAAAGCAGATATTGTAACTAAAGCGATAATATACAACCCGCGGATAAAGCGAGTGCTGCTGCTTCAGCGAGCTGCTGATGACGATACAGGCGCTGGCACATGGGAGAACGCAGGCGGAAACGTCGAGGAGAATGAAGCTCCTGAAGAATCTATCCTGCGTGAAATCAGGGAGGAAACAGGCATAGATGACATCAGTATTAAACGCGTGGCTTATGTTGTTCTCGCACATTTTTCAAAGCCTGTTCTTATCATAGTTTATCTCTGCGAAAGCGATGCTGAAACGGTACGATTAAGCAATGAGCATCAAGCCTTTCGCTGGGCCGACAAATCGGATTGCCTGAACCTGCTCCCTGACGGTATTATTAAAGATTTTGAAAAGAATGGGATCTTCGAGCTTATATGAAATAAATATACACAAAACAAAAACACCGTTTGATTATTCAAACGGTGTGAATTGTCTATGGCAGGGGCAGTAGGACTTGAACCCACGACACACGGTTTTGGAGACCGTTGTTCTACCAACTGAACTATACCCCTATTGGTGGTGCGCCAACAGGGACTCGAACCCCGGACCGACCGGTTATGAGCCGGTTGCTCTAACCAACTGAGCTATTGGCGCGAGTAGTATTTTGCGCACAAAATAAAAATGGTGACTCGTGGGGGAATCGAACCCCCGTTACCGGCGTGAGAGGCCGGTGTCTTAACCGCTTGACCAACGAGCCACATATGAGATTAAGGAATAGCGGACTATTCCTTAATCTGTTTTGGTACACCTTCAGGGACTCGAACCCAGGACCCACTGATTAAGAGTCAGTTGCTCTACCAACTGAGCTAAAGGTGCATA
>JAZQEQ010000022.1:0-3423 GCA_045539055.1 Oscillospiraceae bacterium
GACTTGGCAGGACGGGGCGATGCAGGCTCAGCTTCCCCGGAGGCTGCGAGCTCGGCGCGCGACCTATCGACCTGCACCTGTCGGCTTTGCGGCAGATGGGCGCAACTATAACAGAGGAGCACGGCATACTTGACTGCCACGCTGAAAAGGGGCTTCACGGCGCGAGGATAAACCTGTCCTTCCCGTCAGTGGGCGCAACGGAGAACATCCTGCTTGCAGCGGTGACCGCAGAGGGCATTACAGAGATACACAACGCTGCGCGCGAGCCTGAAATACGCGATCTTGCGGCATTTCTCACGAAATGCGGTGCAAGGATAAACGGCGGAGGCGAGAGCGTTATCGTGATAGAGGGCGTTGACAGCCTTTCTCCGACGGAATACAGCGTCATGCCCGACAGGATAGCTGCCGCGACATATCTGTGCTGCGCTGCTGCAACAGGCGGCGAGCTGATACTTACGCGCTGCGGTGCAGATGATATGACTGCTATACTGGCGGTGCTGGAAAGCATGGGCTGCCGTATGTATCAATATGGCGACGGCAAGCTGTATTTCAGCAGAAAGCGCAGGCTTACGGCTCCGCCTACTATAAGGACCATGCCGTACCCCGGTTTCCCTACCGATATACAGGCACCTATAATGGCTGTCTGCACGCTTGCGGAGGGTACTTCGGTATTTGTCGAAACGATATTCGACAACAGATACCGACACGTCCCTGAGCTTGTTCGCCTTGGCGCGCAGATAAAAGCCGAGGGCAGGGTAGCGGTCGTTGAGGGCGTAAAGCGCCTTACGGGAGCAAAGCTGCAGGCGGCAGAGCTTCGCGGCGGCGCGGCGCTTATAACTGCGGCGCTTGCGGCGGAGGGGACATCCGAGATAAGCGGTCTGTGTTATATCGACCGCGGCTATGACAACATTGAAAATACGCTGCGCCGACTTGGCGCGGATATTAAAAGAATATAGGATGATACAGTGGCGGATACGCGCCGCATAAAGGAAAGGAGAGGACGTTGTGAAGAAAAAGGAAGTCAAAAACAAGCCTGTTCAGAAAGAAAACAGCGCACAGCAGCCGATATCCGAGCAGCGTCAGCCGAAAAAGCAGGCCGCTAAGAAAAAGACCTCGCTGTTCGGCAGAAAGACGGCAAAGAAGCCTGCTGCAAAGCTACAGCACAAGCCTGTTCAGCAGCCTGCTGTGCAGGATAAAGCAATACAAAAGGAGATAGCGGGCGAGCAGCGCAGGGCTTACAACAAGGTCGTGAAAAATCGCACCACAAAGAGCAAGAAGCGCGGCAGCCGCGGCGGAAACTATGTGCTGTACTATGCGTTTGCAGCTATCGTAGTTATAGTTGTTTTCATAATACTTGCGAATACGGTGCTGTTCAACTGCTCTGCGATAGAGGTTCAGGGAATACAGAAATACACCGCCGAGGAGATAACCGAGGCATCAAAGATAAATATCGGCGACAGCCTGCTCAGTATCGATGCAAGTGCAGCGGAGCGCCGCATAGTTGAGGCTTTCTCGTTCGTTGACGCGTGCGAGGTGAAGAAGTCCTATCCCACAAAGATAATCATTAACGTTAAAGAGGCGGAGCGCTGGTACGCTGTGGAGCACGGCGGTGCGACCTACACTATCTCGCGCCTTGGCAAGATAATTGAGCAGGCTCCCGCAGGCTCACTGCCCGTGGTGATAGGCTTTGAAGCATCCGAGCCCGAGGTAGGTGGCTCGCTCAGCTCGGTAGTGGACGGAAAGAACGACCTTCCCGCAGAGCTGCTTTCGGCAGCTGAAACGGCAGGACTCACCAATATAACTTCTATCGATATAACAGACCGATTTGAGATCACGATGCTCGTTCAGGACAGAATAACTCTGCAGCTCGGCATCGCGACAGAGCTTGAAAACAAGATGTATATCGCAAAGGAGCTTATCGACAACGAGATAACTGCGACAGAGTCGGTAACGGTCAATCTCACAAATACCGAAAAGGTATATGTAAGAGATAACAATATGATCGACAATCCCGTGCAGGTCGCTCCTGTACTGCCCGAGTCTGATACCGCAGAGGCTACCGATGAGGCTTCGGGCGAGGCCACGACAGAGGCTTAAGGTCTTTTAACATCATCAAAAAATAAATTAACAGAAATTTCTTAAAAAAACAGTTGCATTTTGTTCTCAAGTCTGCTATAATAGATGGTAGAATACTATATCTAGGGTATTTCTGCGCCCAAAATGCGTATATCCTTGATGAAAATAAAAGCTTTGGAGGACAAACACATGGCATTTGAAATAGATAAGCACGACGACGAGTTTGAAATTGACGAGTCCTTTGAGGATTCCACTAAAATAATGGTCATTGGTGTTGGTGGCGGCGGCGGCAACGCTGTTGATCACATGATCGAGTCCGGCATGGCAGGCATCGACTATGTTGTTGCAAACACTGATGTAAAGGCACTGCGCTCCAAGGACGGCAGCAAGATGAAGCGTATGCAGATCGGTAAGAAGCGCACACGCGGTCAGGGCGCGGGCAACAATCCCTGCGTAGGTCAGGAGGCTGCTGAGGAGAGCCATGACGAGCTTCAGGCAGCTATGGACAAGGTGTCCATGATCTTTGTAGCTGCAGGTATGGGCGGCGGTACAGGTACAGGAGCTGCTCCCGTTGTTGCGAATATCGCAAAGGAAAAGAACATCCTCACAGTAGGTGTTGTTACAAAGCCTTTCGCATGGGAAGGCAAGGAGAAGATGGTGCAGGCAATGAAGGGCATCGACGAGATGCAGAAGTACGTTGACGCGCTCATCGTTATCCCCAACGAGAAGGTAAAGGAGATCTCCAACGGCAAGCTCACTATGCTGGATGCGTTCAAGGCCGTTGACGGTGTTCTCTACAAGGCTGTAAAGGGTATTTCCGATCTGGTTACAGGCGTAGGCTTTATGAACGTTGACTTTGCCGATGTTACAATGGCACTGAAGGATTCGGGCGTTGCTCACATGGCTATGGGTAAGGGCAGAGGCGACAACAAGATCCAGGACGCTCTGGACGAGGTACTGCACAGCCCGCTGCTGGAAACTTCCATTTCCGGCGCACACAGAGTGCTGCTTAACGTAAGCATCCCCACTTCCTGCACACTGGATGATTTCGATGCTATCTCTGCTGAGATCACAAAGAATGCTGCTCCCAATGCAAGAGTAAAGGCAGGTATCATGTTCGATGATACTCTTGATGATGATGAGATCTCTATCATTGCTATCGCAACCGATTTCGGCAACGTAAGCAATGCACAGGTCCCCACCAAGATCGACTTTGACGACCCCACTGCTCCCGTATTCGATCACGTTCCGATCTCCGATGCAGATACAGGCGATATCGACGCTCTGCTTCAGATCCTGAACAGCTCGAAGTAAGGCTGTAAGTTTTATATGACATAAGATTCCGTC
>JAZQEQ010000023.1:0-2661 GCA_045539055.1 Oscillospiraceae bacterium
TGGACGACGAGATGCTTGCTAAGGTTACCGACACACTTATCGCAAGCTACCCCGACAATAATATCGAAAATATCGATACCACCAACGTAAGCGCATCCTCGGGTTCGAGATTCGTTGTAAACTGCGTAGTTGCGGTTGCGATCGCATTCGTACTGCTGGTAATCTACATTGCGCTGCGATTCAAGAATATCGGCGGCTGGTCCTCGGGCGTTATCGCTATCATCTGTCTGCTGCATGACGTATCCATCGCTTATGCGGTTTACCTGTTCAGCGGAATGCCTCTGGATGCAAACTTCATGGCGGTAGTTCTTACACTGCTTGGTTACTCCATCAACAACACCATCATCATTTACGACCGTCTGCGTGAAAACCGTGCAAGATACGGTTCTGTTCCTGACAGCGAGCTTGTAAATCTCAGTATCAACCAGACGCTGTCGCGTTCGATCATCACAACAGTTACAGCAGCTTCCTCCATGGTAGTTGTATGTATCGTGTGCTGGCTGATGGGCGTAACCTCTATCATCTCCTTCGCTACACCTCTTGCTATCGGTATGGCAGTAGGCTTCTACTCCTCCGTATGCCTCGCAGGTCCTATCTGGATCTGGTGGACAAACCACAGCAAGAAGCGCCGCAAGAGAGCTTAATTCTGAAATATCAAGACCCCTCTGAAAAAGAGGGGTCTGTTTTTATGCAAAATAAAAAGCGGCGAATATCGCCGCTTTATCTAGCCGAAGCTAAGTATCAGCCCTCAACGGGAGCGCCAACGGGGCAGGAACCTGCACAAGCACCGCAGTCGATGCAAGCATCAGCATCGATAACGTACTTGCCGTCACCCTCAGAAATAGCGCCAACGGGGCAGTCACCAGCGCATGCGCCGCAAGCGATGCACTCATCGTTAATTACATAAGCCATTGTGGTATACCTCCTTGTATATTTCGGGAAATACCTTTTTGTTTCCCCTTTAATATATTGTAGCACATTTTCTGAAAAAATCAAGTGCTTATTTTTAGAAATTAAGATTTATTTTATGTGAAATACAGACAAAGGCATGACTAACTCAGAAAAACGCAGAATTTTCGGCATCAGCTGTCACCTTTTTCCGTTGACAGTCGTATTGTTTATGAAAGCGCTTTTCAGAAAGGGGATCAGATGGACAGCAAATTATTTACCGATTATATCAGCAGATACCGCAACATGGTATACAGGGTGGCTTACAGCTATCTGAAGACCCCCGCAGACAGCGAGGATATAATGCAGGAGGTGTTTCTGAAGCTTTATCAGAGCGGCAAGAGCTTTGAGAGCGAGGAGCATCTGAAGGCATGGCTTATCCGCGTTGCGATAAACAAGGCAAAGGACGAGCTTAAATCGAGTCACAGAAAGCAGACCGAGCCTATCGCGGACAGCGCAGATACTTCGGGAAATGCAAATGCCGAGCTTCACGAGGCGATACAAGCGCTGAGTGAAGAACACAGGCTTGTCGTATATCTGCATTATTACGAGGGCTACGGTGTCAGGGAGATAGCGAGGCTTCTGCGCATAAGCGAGGCTAACGTTAAGACGCGCCTTAAACGCGCACGGGATAAGCTGAGAGCATTTCTTACCGATGATGAAAGGAGTTTTTCATGAGCGAGATAAAGGATTATTTTGACGGCATCACAACGGCGAAAAGCGCTGACGACATAGTGAAAAGCGTTATGGAAAGGGCTGCAAAGCGCCCCGAAAGGAGCAGGCTGAGGTCTAAGCCGCTTGCGGTGGCTGCCGCGGCTGCGGTGGTGCTTGTGGGCGCCACAGTTGGTGTGGGTGCGGCGAATGATTGGAATTATTCACAGGCGTTCAAAGCGTTGTTTGAGGCGAATCAGGAGCGCACTTACGGCGAGACGATCGTAGAGCCTGTCGATTTCAATTACGATGGCTATACAAAATCACTTGATGTTCAGTATGAATACAAAGGTCATACCATCGACGTGAAATGGGTGGCAAGCGATGGCGTTGCGGCGGTATTCCTATATGAAATAGAGTGCGGCAGTCAGGAGGAGCTTGACGAACTGCATCTTGGTTTCAATGCAACTATTGATGAGGATATTTCGTATTCCCATACAAATATAAGTCCAATTTTTGATGGAGGAAAGGCTATTGGATCAACGCGCATAATTCTAGAAGAAGATAACCTGATAGGGAAAACGGTAGACTTCAATATCTATACAGATGATGATGGTTATACTGTAAGTGTGCTGATCGATTTTATTGCAACAGCTGATTGCATTACATTGAATGAGGGTAATTACGGAAGCTTTCTGGATGGAGAGGGAAATATTTCTGAGATACGCATTTCACCGATGTCAATGATGTACAAGCTTTCTGATTGGACGAATATGTCGGGTATTGGCAGATATGATCGGGGTTATAAACTGAAGAACGGTAACTATATCGACACATGGCAATACTGGAGCGGCAATCAAGTCAAGTCAGACGGTGATGAAAGTGTTTATCTTATCGTATTTGATTATCCTATCGATATCGATGAAATATCTGCAATCGTGTTAGGCGATACAACGGTCGAGCTGAAATGATCAACGGCGAGATATTCCCTCTCGCATAATAAAAAATTCCCCGCGAAACCCGCGGGGAATAATTTATTTTAGTTATCCTCAAGCTGCTTTA